>NZ_VHIJ01000051.1:0-56048 GCF_006680095.1 Pseudarthrobacter sp. B4EP4b
GGCTCCACGGTGTACGTGGCGGGGGCCGGGCCGGTGGGCCTCGCTGCGGCGACGAGCGCGCACTTGCTGGGCGCCGCCGTCGTGATTGTGGGGGACCTCAACGAGGACCGGCTGGCACAGGCGCGCAGCTTCGGCTGCGAAACCGTGGATCTCAGCAAGGGCGGGCCGGCCGAGCAAATTGAGCAGATCCTGGGCGTGCCGGAAGTGGACTGCGGCGTGGACGCGGTCGGGTTCGAGGCCCGGGGCCATGGCCATGGAAAAAACGCAGAGGAAGCACCCGCCACGGTCCTGAACTCGCTGATGGACATCACGGCGGCCGGCGGCGCCCTGGGCATTCCGGGCCTCTATGTCACCGGCGACCCGGGCGGGATTGACGAGGCCGCCAAGAAGGGCGCGCTGAGCCTCAGCTTGGGCACCGGCTGGGCCAAGTCCCTGAGCTTCACCACGGGCCAGTGCCCGGTGATGAAGTACAACCGGCAGCTGATGATGGCCATCCTCAATGACAGGGTGAGCATCGCCAAGAACGTCAACGCAAAGCCCATCCCGCTTGAGGAAGCACCGCAGGGCTACGCGGAGTTCGACGCGGGGGCAGCCACCAAGTACGTCCTCAATCCGAACGGGTACCTGAGCTAAGGGGGAGGCGCAGTGCACCTCGGGGCATGACTAGGCGAGCCGGGTGTTGACCGCGGCGGGGGAGAAGACCTGGTTGACCAAGAGTGAGGTCATGCCCCGGATGCCGGCATCCTCACCGAGAGCAGCCAGCCGCACGTCCAGGTGCCGGGTGGCCCGGGGGAGCGACATCGGGTACAGGGTTTCCCGGATTCCGCCGATCAGGGATGACGAAGCAAGGTCGCCGGCAATGAGCAGGACAGCAGGATTCAGCAGGCACACCACCGTTGCCATCACCTCGCCCAGCCGCCTGCCTGCCTCGTGCGCGAGCCTCATCGTGTCTACGTTTCCCGCCAGGAGCTGCTGCCGCACGTCGCGGCCGGAGGAGGCAGGGATGCCCAGCTCCGTCAGCCTGCGGGCGATGGCGCCGCCGCTTGCTCCCGCCGCCAGGCAGCCGAAAGAGCCGCACTGGCATTGCAGTTCGGCGAAGGCAGGGTGGCGGACATGCCCGATGTCCCCGGCGCCGCCATCCACTCCCTGGTAGATCTGGCCGTTGATCACCAGTCCGGTGCCGATGCCGGTAGACACCTTCACCAGGCAAAGCGAACTCGTGCCGGCAAAACCGGCGCTGTATTCGCCCACCGCCATGGCGTCGGCGTCGTTCTCCACCAGGACAGGCACAGGGAAGACTTCCTGGATAAGCTCCACGACCGGGTAGGCGTCCCACCCGGGCATGATGGGCGGCTGAGAGGGCCGCAGCGTCCCGGGGTCGACGGGCCCGGGGATGGAGATGCCGAATCCGGAAACCTTGGCCAATGGCATCTTCGAGCGCTTCAACAGTTCGCGCCCCGCCTGGGCAATGGCGTGGAGCACCTTCTCCGGACCGTCGTCCACGGCTATGTCCAGGTGTTCGTCGGCGAGGATTGCACCGCCAAGATCCGTCAGGGCCACCCGGCTGGAGGTCGTTTCCACCGAGGCTGAGATCGCGCAGGAGTGCTGCAGGTTGAAAGCGAGGTCGGTGGGGCGGCGGCCGCCCGAGGGCCGGGCTGTGCCGGCCTCCCGGATCAGTTCGGCCTTGAGCAGGCTGTCCACACGCTGGGCCACGGTCATCCGGGACATGCCAGTTTCTTCCTGGATATCCCCCCGCGTCCGGGCCTGGCCGGACCGGATCAGGTGAAGGACATCCCCGGGTCCCACGTACATAAATGGCTCCTACCGCTCAAAAGGCACTCTTGCAATCCTAGGTGCTCCGGGAGCGCATCGGACAAAACACTCTCCCGCCCATGTCGAATGGTTCTGCAGCTAATGCTAGACAGCTAGGCAACATTTGGATAGCCTTTAGGCACAAGTCCCGGGCCTGTGACTGCGCTCACAGGCCCGGGAAGTATTCAGCACCTGTTCCGGCGGCGCGGCCGAAGTGGCCCGCACCGATTGGCGACGGGGGCCGAGCGCGCGAACCGCGGCACCGCTTCCGGCGCCGCTATAGACAGGAGCATCGAAGTGATGAGAACCAGAGGCCGGTCCACAATGGCCGTGCTGACCGCGGCGTCATTGACCATGGCAATGCTGGCAGGCTGTACACAAAATGAAGGTTCGAACGACGGCGAAAGCCCCAATGGGGAGGCCCAGGCGATCACGGTCTGGACCGCGGACACGCTCCCTGACCGGGTAGCGAAGACCGAGGCCATTATCGAGAAGTTCACCGCAGCCACCGGTGTGAAGGTTGACCTGGTGGGCGTTCCCGAAGACCAGTTCAACCAGGTCCTGACGTCCTCGGCCGCAGCCGGCGACCTGCCGGACGTCATTGGCTCCATCTCCCTTGCCCAGGTGCGCACGCTTGCCGCGAACGATTTGGTGGACGCGGGCACCAACAAGGCGATCGTGGAGAGCCTGGACGAAAGCACCTTCTCAAAGCGCGCCCTTGAGTTGACGCGCGACGGCGACCAGCAACTCTCGGTCCCGGATTCCTCCTGGCAGCAGCTCCTCTACTACCGCAAGGACCTCTTCGATAAGGCAGGCATCGCTGCCCCGAAGACCTACGACGACATCAAGGCCGCAGCCCAGAAGCTGGATACCCCGCAACTGGCCGGCATCGCGGCAGCCAACAAGCCGGGCGAGGCGTTCACCCAGCAGACCTTTGAGCACATCGCCCAGGGCAACGGCTGCGAGATGGTCAACGACAAGGGGGACATCACCTTCGACAGCCCCGAATGTGTGAAGGCGCTGGAGTTCTACCGCGACATGCTTCGTGACTATTCGGTGCCGGGCGCTCAGGACGTGGACACCGTCCGTGCCTCCTACTTCGCCGGCCAGGCTGCCATGGCCATCTGGTCCACCTTCCTGTTGGATGAAATGGCCGGCCTCCGCAACGACGCCAAGCCCACGTGCCCTGAGTGCGCCGCAGACCCGACCTTCCTCGCCAAGAACACCGGCGTGGTCACAGGCATCCAAGGTCCCGACGGCGACCAGCCCGCCCAGTTCGGCGAGGTTGTTTCCTGGACTGTCACCAAGGACTCCGCCTCCGAGTCTGCCCGCAAGTTCGTGGAGTACTTCATGACCGAAGGCTACGTTGACTGGCTGTCCATTGCTCCCGAGGGCCGGCTCCCTGTACGGGCAGGCACGAAGGACAACCCCAACGAGTACGCGGACAAGTGGAAGACCATGCCTGCAGGCGTGGACAAGAAGGAACCGCTCGGCAACTTCTACTCCAAAGATGTGCTCTCCGTCCTGGAACAGGGCCCGGACGAGCTGAAGCGCTGGGGCATCACGCAGGGCCAGGGCGACCTGGTGGGTGCGGCATTGGGTGAACTGCCCATCGCCAAGGCCGTCAGCGACGTCACCTCCGGCGGTGTGGATCCCGCCACCGCAGCCAAGCAGGCTGCGGAATCCCTCAAGTCCATCAAGGATTCGTTGAAGTGAGTTCCACCAAAAAGGACGCTTCTGCAGGGCCGGCGGCATCAACCGCCGGCCCGCGGGGGCGCCGCAAGCTTTCACCGATGGCCCGTGAAGAGCAGCGCGCCGGCCTCACCCTGCTTTCCCCCACGCTGGTCCTGGTGCTGGTCATGGTGGTCCTGCCGATCCTCTGGACCCTGGTCCTCGCCTTCCAGCGGGTCCGGATCCTGAACATCCGCACGGCGGGCATTTTCGGCCCGTACACGATAGCCAACTTCGACAACGTGTTCTCGAGCAGCTTCTTCACCTCGCTCGCCACCACGTTGGCGTACTCCATCTTCGGCACCGCCGGGGCCATCATCCTGGGCCTGATCGCGGCGCTCGCCCTCCGGAAGCCGTTCAAGGGCAGGACCCTGATCCGGGCGTCCATGCTGATCCCGTACGTTGCTCCCATCGTGGCGGTCACGTTCACGTGGAGCACCATGCTTGATCCGCAGTTCGGACTGGTCAATTATTGGGGCAAGCGCCTGTTTGGCTGGGAGGAATCCATTCCCTTCCTCAGTGAGCGGGCCAGGGACGTTTCCTTCCTGGGGCTGGAATTCCAGGTCCCCACAGCGCTGATCGCCGTCATCGTCTTCGAGTGGTGGCGGTCCTTCCCGTTTGCCTTCCTGTTCCTCACGGCCAGGCTCAACGCCGTGCCGGACAGCCTGGAGGAAGCTGCCAGGGTTGATGGCGCCACGCCCATCCAGCGGTTCAACCACATCATCCTGCCCCAGCTCCTGCCCACCATGGCCATGCTGTCCGTCCTGCGCTTCATCTGGACCTTCAACAGCTTCGATGACATCTATCTGCTCACCGGTGGCGGCGGCGGTACCGAAGTGGTGGCCGTGACAGTGTTCAACTACCTGACAGCCCGCGGCGACATTGGCGCCGCTTCCGCCCAGGCCCTGGTCCTGGCAGTGATTCTGGGCTTGTTCGTCGGCGTGTACATCAAGTTCTTCGCCAGGAAAGAGGAGGTCTCCTGATGGCGGTCCCAGTAGAAACGAGGCGCCCGTCCTCCCCGTCGAGGCCGCCGGAGGGTTCCCGCTGGACCCGCGACGTGGTCGAAACCAAGGTTTTCGGAATCCTCCGCTGGGTGGTGATCGCCGGGCTGGTGCTGGTGACGCTGTTCCCCTTCTATTACATGTTCGTCCTGTCCATCCGGCCCCTGGACTCACTGCTGCGGGATCCGGGCTCGTTGGTCATCCCGTTCGGCGAACTGGACTGGGGCTCCTATGTGAGCATCCTGACCCCCCAGGAGAACGGCGGCCAGGGCTTCCTGAAATTCATGGGCAACAGCGCCCTGGTGGCACTGGGCACAGTGGTGATCTCGCTGATCGTGGCCATCCCCGGCTCCTATGCGATCAGCCGGCTGAACTTCTTTGGCCGGCGCCAGGTCAGCGGACTGTTCCTGGCGGTGTACCTGTTTCCCAGCATCCTGCTGGCCATCCCGCTGTTCACCTTCTTCACACGGCTGGGCCTGCGGGGGCAGCTGGTGGCACTGCTGATCGTGTACGTGGCACAGGTCATTCCTGTCACCATCTACATGCTGCGCAACTACTTCGACACCATCCCCACCAGCCTGGAAGAGGCCGCCGCCCTTGACGGCTGCAGCAGGCTCGGCGTGCTGCGCCGGATCAGCCTGCCGCTGGCCATGCCTGCCATCATCTCGAACGGATTGTTCGTTTTTATGATCGCCTGGAACGAGTTCCTCTTCGCCCTGCTGTTCCTGGTCAACACCCGGCCCAACTGGACCGTCTCGCTGGGCCTGTCCCAGCTGGCGGGCAGCATAGAAGTGCCCACCACCGTGCTGATGGCCGGTTCGGTGATCCTGACGCTGCCCATCATCATCATTTTCTTCGCCGCCGAGCGGCTGCTCACCGAGGGCCTCACGGCCGGGGCGGAGAAAGGTTGATGGGGCAGCAGGGCGGTACGCGGGAGGGCGGCACCGCCCAGCAGGACGGACGTACGACGGCGGCACTCGCCGGCGACGTCCGGCGCCTCATGGAGGCGCACTGGCGCCCGGACCACGGCTACAGCGTGCCCAATCCGGGCACCTACCCCCACCTGTGGCTGTGGGACTCCTGTTTCCACGCGATCATCTGGGCGCGGTTGGACGATAACCGGGCGCTGCACGAGATCGAGGCCGTCCTGGCCGGCCAGCTGGCTAACGGGATGGTTCCGCACATGCGCTACGGCGGCGAAGGGCCGGACACCTGGCTGGGGCCCCTGGCGGAGACGTCGTCCCTTACGCAACCGCCCATGTTCGGCCACGCCATCCGGGTCCTGACCGAGGCTGGCATCAAGGTGTCCAGGGAGACCCTTGCCAAAGCGCAGGACGGCCTGGACTGGCTGTGGGAGAACCGGCGCACCCGGGAGGGGCTCATCTATGTGGTCCATCCCTGGGAAGCCGGCAACGACCATTCACCGCGCTGGGACGACTGGGGCGCCCCGGGCCGGACCCCGGAAGGTTACAGCCGTCCGGCCCGCACTGCCTGGAACAAGGAACGCATGAATGAAGTCTCGTTCTCGGATGATGGCGCGGCCGCCTGGTCCACCAGCTTCGTCGCGTGCCCGGCTGCCTTTAATGCCTACACGGCCTTCAACTTCCGGGAGCTGGCTGCCGTCACCGGCGACCCGGCGCTGGAGGACAGGGCCGCTGAGCTGGCGGCCGCCATGGACCGGCATCTCTGGGACGGGGAGGAACAGCTCTGGTCGGACCTGGCCGTCGTGGGCGGCGGAGCATCAGTGAGGATCCCCATCAGCGACGGCGTGATGGGCGCCCTGGTCACTGCCGACGAAACCAAGGCCCGGGCTGCCTTGCGCCAACTTGACGATCCGGCCCGGTTCGGTGCTGCGTTCGGCCCGGCAAACGTGGCCAGGGACCACCCCGCCTACGATCCGGACACGTACTGGCGGGGCCCGGCATGGCCACCGCTGAACTACCTCTTCCAGCAGGCGTTCAAGCGGCTCGGCCTGGAGCAGGAGGCCGCCGAGCTCGCGGAGCTCACGGCCGGAGGCGCCATCACCAGCGGCTGGGCGGAGTACTGGAACCCCGAGAACGGCCGCGGACTGGGCGCCGTGCCCCAAAGCTGGGCAGGCCTGGTCATTGCCATGCAGCAGTAACCGCCCGAACAGCGGCGCGGGCCAGGCAGGAGTGGCCCGCGTCGTTGGGGTGGACCGTGTCCGCATCGAGCATGGACGCGGCATCCCAGCCGTCCGGCTCCACCACCACAACCCCCGGCTGGGCACCGGCGACTTTCCGGAGGGTTGCGTTATAGGTGTCCACCAGGGTGTTGGAGCCCAGGTTGTGCGGGGCATGCAGGCTGAAATCCAGCAGGTGCGGCTGTGCGAGGGCTGCCACCACGGCATCCGGAGAGGCTTGGCGGACCGCTTCGAAAATTGTCCGCAGCGAGTCCGCGTACTGCTGGAGGGACGACGCCGATTCGCCGCCCAGGCGCAGATCGTTCAGTCCCGTCATCAGCAGGTAGAGGGCGGCCGCCGGGGGAGCGTCCGCAGTGATCAGTGCCGCCGTTCCCGTGCTGCTGCTGCCGCCCACGCCCCGGTTGTCCAGTTCCAGTCCCAGCCCGCCGGCCACCAGCGCAGCCATACATGATGCTCCCGTGGAGGCGCCGTCGCCGTCCACCCAGGAATGCCCGTAAGAAACCATCCGCCGCACCGCGGCACCTGCCCTTCGCTGTCAGCGCCTTCCATGGTGGAGCAGCGCAGTTCTGGTAACGTTATCAAGACGAACAGCCTGATTGGAAGACGATGAGCCACAACCCTCCCCGCAGTTACGACAAGTTCCCCACCGTCACTGTGCCCGGCAACCACCAGGCATGGTCCGGGCAGGACGCCTGGCGCGAAATCGCCCGGTCCGGGAAAGGCCCCGTTGTGGTGGACACCTATCCCGGAGTTGACCTGGATGACCTGGTAGCGGCCCTCACCCGGGCCCTCCCGGAACACCGGATCCTGAACGTGGAAGAATCCGCGGCCCATCCCATCAGCCACATCGATGCCCTGATTGCCCCGAACCTCACCGACGACCGCGTGTTCGGGGTCATGAGCCACCACACCCTCAGCGACTTCTACGACGTCGAAAGGCTGACCGACCTCGGCCGCCAAGTCTCGGCGTCGGACGTTCCCGTGATCCTGGTGGGCTGGGGAGCTGCCCTGGTGCCCCTGCGGGAGCGGACGCTGGTCCTCGCCGATATGGCGCGCTGGGAACTGCAGCAGCGGCAGCGTGCCGGAGCCCCCAACTGGCGCTGCAACAACGTTGACGAGGACAACCTTCGCAAGTACAAGCGGAGCTTCTTCGTGGAGTGGCGGGTGGCGGACCGGCACAAGCGGCAATTGTTCCCCGCCGTCGACTACGTCCTGGACACCAACCGTGGCACCGCCGACGCCAAGCTGATCACCGGTGACGCCTTCCGCGAGGGGATGGCGGCCGCCGCGGCTGCCCCATTCCGGGTGGTGCCGTTTTTTGATCCCGGCGTGTGGGGCGGCCAGTGGATGAAGCAGGTCATCGGTCTGGACAGCGACGCCGAGAACTACGCCTGGTGCTTTGACTGCGTTCCGGAGGAGAACAGCATCCTGCTGGACGTGGGCGGGGAGACGGTGGAACTGCCCTCGGTGGACGTCGTGTTCACCCAGCCCACGGCGCTGCTGGGGCCGCAGACCTACGCCCGCTTCGGCGCCGAGTTCCCCATCCGTTTTGATTTCCTGGACACCATGGAGGGCGGCAACCTCTCGTTGCAGGTCCACCCGCTGACGGACTACATCCAGGACCGGTTCGGCATGCACTACACCCAGGATGAGAGCTACTACCTGCTCGACGCCGGTCCGGACGCGGTGGTGTACCTCGGCCTGAAGTCCGGGACGGACCCGGAGGAGATGGTGAAGGCCTTGAAAAAGGCGTCCGACGGCGGCACCCACTTCCCGGCGGAGGATTACATCAATGCGTTCCCGGCGAAGAAGCACGACCACTTCTCCATCCCCGCCGGCACAGTGCATTGCTCCGGTGCCAATTCCATGGTGCTGGAAATATCCGCCACACCGTACATCTTCACCTTCAAAATGTGGGACTGGGACCGGGTGGGACTGGACGGCCGGCCGCGCCCCATCCACGTGGACCACGCCAGCCGGAACATCCAGTGGGACCGCGATACGGAATGGGCGCGGGAACAGCTGCTGGACCAGGTCCAGGAGCTGGGATCAGGCCCGGGCTGGACCGAGGAACGCACAGGGCTGCACGAGCTCGAATTCATCGAAGTGCGCCGGCACTGGTTCACGGACGCCGTGGACCACCACACGAACGGAACCGTCAACGTACTGAACCTGGTGGAGGGCAGCGAAGCTGTGGTGGAAAGCCCCACCGGCAGCTTTGCCCCCTTTGTGGTCAGTTATGCCGAAACCTTTATCATTCCGGCATCGGTGGGGGCGTACACCATCCGGCCGTACGGCAGCGGTGTGGGCCAGAAGCTCGCCACGGTGAAGGCCTATGTCCGCGGGACGGAAACCCGGCGGGCCCAGTAGGCGGCGCCCACCAGGCCCGCCTCCTCGGAACGCTTCGCGCCGTTGATGGGCAGTGTGCCCAGCGCAGGATGCGCCCGTTCAAGGCCACGTCGGATGGCGGGTTGCACAATGTCCCAGGAGCCCGCCATCGAGCCTCCGATGACCAGCATTTCGGCACCGAAGCGGTGGAGATACGGGCCCACAGCTTCTCCCAAAGCCGCGAAGGCATGCTTCAGCACCGCGGCTGCCACGGCGTCGCCGCTCCGGGCGGCCTCTGCAATGTTGTGAACGTCCGGCGCCCCGGTGCCACGGGCAGCGCCGGGGCCGTGCTTTCCGACGGCGGCGTGCTGGTCGGCGGGCACGTGCTGGCCAGCGGCGCCGGCAATCGCTGCAGCGTAGGCGCTCCTGATTGCCCGGCGCGAAACAGTGTCCTCAAGCGGGCGCCCCTGGTATGCCAGGAGATAGCTGCTGCCATCGGGTGGCACGTCGGGGCCGGTCTTTACCGGTACTCCATCGGCCAGGAAGCAGGACCCCACGCCGGTTCCCAGCGTGATGCAGGCGGCGCGCCGACTGTTGCCCGCGGCGCCCAGGGCGAACTCGCCGATTCCAAAGGCGTCGGCGTCATTGAGGAAAGTCATGCTCCGCAGCCCGTGCCCCAGGCGCCGGGCGAGTTGCGTTCCCACGTCCACGCCCCGCAGCTGGTCGAACTTTCCCACATGTTCGTACAGGGCTATTCCGCGGTGATAGTCGAACGGGCCCGGCAATGCCACGCCCCACCTGCCGCTGTGGCTGGAGCCCAGTTCATGGGCTGCCTTGGCAAGGGCGTCCAGCAGGGCCTCCGCGGAAGCATGCGCGTCCAATCCCCGCCGCACCAGGCTGCCGTCCTCGACCTTCCAGCCGCCCTCCGGCCCCCGGACCCGGGCCGCGGTGACGTGCGTCCCGCCGATCTCCAGGACCGGTGTGGACTGGCCGTCATTCTTCATTCGCGCTCCTGGCTGTTGGTAACGTTGACATCGCCCGGCAGGAACCTGCCGTGCGGCACTGCCGAAAGAATTTCCTGGGTATGACCATGTCCCGCAGCAAAGCGTCCGCCACTTCGGATCCGGGTGCGCCGGTCCCGCGTGATGCCGCGGTCCGGGGTGCCCCGACCGTCCGGGACGTCGCAGCCTTGGCCGGCGTCAGTCCGATGACGGTGTCCCGCACCATGGCAGGTGGCCTGAACGTCCGGCCAGAGGTGCAGGAGCGGGTCAGGGCGGCCGTGGAGAAGCTCGGTTACCGGCCCAACCAGAATGCCCGCAACACGCGCCTGCGCAAACCAACAGGCCTGATCGGTATCGCGGTCACCAATCTGGGCAACCCCTACTACGGGCGGTTCGCCCTGGGTGTCCAGGGGGTGGCGTCCGCCCACGGCCGGCAGGTTGTCCTGGGGAGCAGCGGCGAGGATCCGGAGCTGGAGGAACAGTTGCTCACGGAGTTCGCCGGGCGGCAGTTGGAGGGTGTCATTTTGGTTCCTGCGGGTAATGGGCTGAATCCGGAGGGGGTCCGCCAGCTGGCCGGGATTCCCCTGGTTCTCGCCACCAGGACAGTGGACGGCCTGGAGTGTGATGCGGTCCTGGTGGACGACGTCTCCGGGGCTGCCGCCGGGACCGCAGCGCTCCTGGCCGACGGTCACGTTCGGATAGGCTTCCTGGGCGACGTTGAGGGCATCTCCACAGCCCGGCGCCGGTTCCAGGGTTTCCGTATGGCGTTGGAAGGTGCAGGGCTCGGCTTCGACCAGGGGCATCTGGCGCGGGTCCGCGACTCGGAGGCGGCGGCCCGGGCGGTGACGGCACTGCTCACCGGGCCGCATCCACCCACGGCCTTTTTCTCCGCCAACAACCGCACCACTGTGGGCGCGCTGCGGGCCATCTGCGAATGGCGGGCCGGCAGCGTTGCAACCGATGCAGGGACCGCCCCACCCGTGCCCGCACTGGCGAGCTTTGACGACGTCGAACTCGCCGACCTGCTGGGCGTGCCGCTCAGTGTGATGTCCCACGATCCCCGGGAGCTCGGAGCCGCCGCCGCGGAGCTGCTGTTCAAGCGGCTGGCCGGGGAAGCTGCCGGTGGCCCCCACCGTAAGCCGGTCACTGTCCAGCTGCCCGTTTCCGTGCGCCGCTTCTGATCCTGCGATCCTCCCGGAGGCAGCGGGCGGGGCGGCGGGGGAGTCCAAAACCATGTGTTGAAGTTACTGCAGATTCTGCCTAACGTCTATACACAAGTTGGCTAGCGCTTATGCTAATGTCGTTTGCGTCACATCCTTTCAGGACTTTCCCACCACCCTAAGGACCGCCAAAAGTGTCCCGCTTCCTTCGTATTGCCGCACCGCGCAGCGTCGCCGTTATTGACCAGCCGTCCGTCCCGCTGGAGCCGGGGCAGGCGCGGGTCCGGACCATTTACTCCGGTATTTCGGCAGGCACTGAGCTCACGGCCTATCGCGGTACCAACCCTTACCTCACCTCCGTCTGGGACCCGGAATCCCGGCTCTTCCAGCCAGGGCAGGAAGATCTCGGGTATCCACTGGACGGCTGGGGTTATTCGGAAGTGGGCGAAGTCGTGGAGATTGCCCCGCCTGCCGCCCAGCCTTCCGGCACTGCTGAAAAGGATCCTGCGGTCCGTGTTGGCGATGTTGTGTGGGGGATCTGGGGGCATCGTGACGAGGGGGTTCTGGCCGCGGAGTCCCTGCGCGGCCACGTCCTGCCGGAGGGCATGGATCCGCTGGCCGGCGCATTCGTCCGGGTGGGCGCCATTGCCCTGAGCGCTGTCCTTGCCGCCGATCTGGGGCCCGGCTCCACCGTGGCCATCTTCGGGCAGGGCGTCATCGGGCTGCTGGCCACGCGCTTCGCCGTCCTGAACGGGGCCACGGTCATCGCGGTGGACGGCATCGAGGCCCGCCGGAACCAGGCGCTCGCATGGGGCGCCGAACACGCCCTGAACCCGTCACCGGAGCTGGCCGGCGCCATCCGCAGGATCACCAGCGGTGCGGGCGTGGATGTCGCCGTCGAACTCAGCGGAAACTACCGGGCGCTCCACGAGGCAACCCGGGCGGTGGGCGCTGACGGCACGGTCATCGCAGCCGGTTTCTACCAGGGCGAGGCCGCGGGGGTGCGCTTTGGTGAGGAGTTCCACCACAACAGGGTCCAGCTCCTGGCATCGCAAATCGGTTCCGTTCCCAACCGCCTCCGTTCGCGCTGGACGGTCCCGCGGCTTCAGCAGACCGTGGTGGACCATCTTGCCGAGGGGCTGCTGGATGCCCCCTCGCTTGTCACCCACACCTTTTCCCTGACAGATGCCGCAAAGGCTTATGAACTGCTGGACACGGATCCCCAATCCGCGCTTCAGGTTGTATTGGAGTTCTCATGACCATGATTACCGTTCAGGAGCAGCACCTTCCGGGCGGCAGCCTGGAAGAGAAATTCGGCAACGTGCTGGCCTGGGGCTTCGGGGGAATCGAACTCCGCTCAGCCGGAAACCTGCAGTTCCAGGCCCGGCTTCCTGAATTGCGCCGGGCCCGCGACGCCGGAGTGGTGATGCCCACGGCCTGCGTGGACATGGCCCATTTCATTGGCGCGTTCGACGACGAACTCCGGAAGGACGCCGTCGTCCAGCTGAAATCCCAGCTGAGCGTTATGGCCGAGATTGGCGGACGCGGAGTGATGACTCCTGCCTCCTACGGCATGTTCTCCAAGCGGCTCCCGCCGTTCGTGCCACCACGCACTGACGACGAAGACACCGCAGTGCTGGTGGAAGCCCTCACGGCGCTCGGCGAACATGCTGCAGCAGAGGGCGTGGAGATCTACCTGGAGCCCCTCAACCGCTACGAGGACCACATGATCAACACGCTCGCTGACGGCGTCCAGCTGCTCAAGCTGGTGGGGCAGGACGCCGTGCGCCTGGCACCGGACACGTATCACATGAACATCGAGGAAAGCGACCCCGCAGCCGCACTCCAGGACGCCGCCGCGTTCATCGGCCACATCCAGGCCAGCGACTCCAACCGGCTTGAGCCCGGTGCCGGAAACGTGGACTGGGCCCTGTTCGGCGCCACCCTGAAGTCGATCGGCTACGCGGGGACCGTGGCGCTGGAGTCCAGGTTGTCCGGTCCCGCCGAGGACGTCCTTCCCCGCGTTCCGTCCCTGTTGGGGCGCTACCTGTGACCGGCGGTGCAGGAAACGCCGACAGCACCGGCCTGCCGGTCGCCGATCCCGTCATCGCAGCCCGATCCACCGCGGTCCTGGAGGCCAACTGGCGCAAGGGCCACACAGTCCCGGCGGCGGGCCTGTACCCGCACCAGTGGAGCTGGGATTCTGCCTTTATCGCCATGGGACTGGCCAGGATCTCGCCGCGCCGGGCCGGGCAGGAAATGGACGCCCTCTTCGCCGGGCAATGGGACGACGGGAGGCTGCCGCAGATCGTCTTCGACCCCCACAGGGACCAGGAGTATGCACCGGGAGCAGCCTTCTGGCAGTCCCGCAGCATCCCGGGTGCCCCCGCATCGGTAGACACGGCAGGCCTGGTCCAGCCGCCCAACCATGCCTGGGCGGTGTGGAGGATCCACCAGGCCGATCCCGGCGAGTCCCGCCGTCGATCCTTCCTTCAGCGCAACTATCCCAAACTCCTGCAGTGGCACGCGTACCTTTCCGGGCGCCGGGACCGGGGCAATTCCGGCCTGGCCGCCATTGTGCACCCCTGGGAATCCGGCACGGATAACTCACCGCTCTGGGACACAGCCATGACCCGCGTCCCGGCGGACTGCAAAACGGAGCTGAAGCGCCCCGACCTCCGGCACGCCGACCCCGGAGAGCGGCCCAGCCAGAAGGAGTACGGCAAGTACTTCTGGATGGCCGAACGCTACCGTGACCACAACTGCGACGACGCAGACGCTGACTACCCGTTCCTGATGGAGGATCCGCTCTTCAACACCCTGCTCGCCGTTTCGGAACTCGCGTTGGCGGACATCGCCGCGGAACTGGGCCTGCCCGGAACCGCCCACCGGAAGCGGGCCAAGCTCATCACCGCCGCCCTGGAGGAGCTCTACGTTCCGGAACTGGGCTGCTATTCGGCACGCGACGTGACGGACGGAAGCATTATCCGCAAGGCCACCATCAACGGCCTCATCCCGCTGCTTTTGCCGGGAAACGCCCACGCCGATGAGCTGCTCGCAACGCTGAACGGCCCCCGCTTCATGGCAGGCAACGCCCTTCTGGTGCCCAGCTACGACGCCACGGCAGAGGACCACAACCCTGCCCTCTACTGGCGGGGGCCGGCCTGGTTCAACATGTCCTGGATGGTGGCCGAGGCGCTGGACGGGCTCGGACAAACGGACCAGGCGGATTTCCTCCGCGGCAATATCGGCAGGCTCGCCGTCGAACACGATTTTCCGGAATATGTGGACCCATGGACCGGCGCGGCGCACGGCACCCGCAGCTTCAGCTGGACAGCGGCGCTCGCGCTGGATACCACCTATCAGCGGAGCAGGCCGTGACCGCAACCGCCCCGCCATCGGCAGTTTCCGTACTGGTGGCTCACGGTGCCATGATGCGCGGCGGATCTGACGGCAGCGTGGGCCGCGCCGATACTCCTGCCCAAGGCACTGAGGGGCTCTACGTGGCAGACACGCGGCTCCTGTCCCGGTGGATCGTGGAAATCAACGAATCCACCTTCTGGGATGTGGGCAGTGTCCTCGAACCAGGCCGCCGCCGCACTGCCCTCAGCCCGGCAGCCCGGCGAAACCAGACCCACGATCTCTTCGTCCTGCGCACCCAGGACCTCGCCGCCGACGGACTCACCGAGACCCTGTCCATCCGCAACCTCGGGAGGGAACCCATGACGGCGCGGCTGGTCCTGCGCGCCGGCACCGACTTCGCTGACCAATTCACGGTCCGCACTGACGGACGCAACTTCGATCTCAGCGGCGCGGCCACCAGCCTCACAGTCCTGGACGAGGGCTCGCTGACCTTTGACTACACCCATACCCTGGGGGAGCGGACCTTCACAGCCGGCGTCCAACTGACAGCAAATATCGTCCCGGAAATCCGGCGCGAACGGGTGGACGGGCGCTTCGTGGGTGCCGTTCTGTCATGGGATCTGCCGCTGGCCGTCGGGGAAACCCGTGCCCTGACCGTCGCTGCCCTGTCCACCCGCGAGAGCCGCCCCTGTGCGTCCGCTGGCGCTGGATTGGTTGCCAGGGCCGCTACTGGCGGATCTGCTGAACAGACGGAACCGTTGGCGCGCCAGAGCCTTTTGGACCTGGACTCGTTGCTCATGCCGTGTCCGGTTGACCCCGCACTGACCATCCCGGCGGCCGGGCTGCCCTGGTTCCTCACGCTTTTTGGCCGCGACTCCCTGTTGACCTCACTGCTGGCCGGGACCGAACGGCCCGGGATGCTCGGCGACGTCCTGCGCGCGCTCGCCGCCACCCAGGGCGCTGTTGAGAACGCCGGGCGGGTAGAGCAGCCGGGCAAGATAGTGCATGAGGTGCGAATCAGCGAACTGGCCCAACTTGGGGCCGTCCCGTACGGCAGGTACTACGGCACTGTGGATGCCACCCCCTTGTTCCTGATGGCCTTGGGCAGCGTGGAGGATCCCGGGTTGCTCCGCGAACTCGAGGAGCCGGCCCGGGCGGCCGTGGACTGGATCCTGGGCCACGGCGGCCTGTGGGATACCGGTTTTGTCCGTTACACCCCTGACCGAAATGGGCTGCTCCACCAGGGCTGGAAGGACTCATTCGATGCCGTTGCCGGCGCGGACGGCCGGGAACCGGTGGGCGCCATCGCACTCGCCGAGGTCCAGGGCTACACCTGGCGCGGTCTGCGGGAGTGCGCCCGCCTCGCGGCAGGGCAGTGGGGGGACCCCGAATGGGCCGAAGCCCTGCATGCGCTCGCGGACGCTCTGAAGACCCGGTTCCGCAAAGAGTTCTGGATGGAGCACCACGGCTTCCCGGCGCTGGCAGTGGATGGTGAAGGACGCCAGGTGGACGCGCTGGCTTCCAACGCGGGGCATCTTCTCTGGACGGGAATCCTGGACTCTGATGATGCGCGGACGGTAACCACGCGGCTTCTCCGGGACGACTTCTTCACGGGCTGGGGCATCCGCACGCTCGCCGCCGGCCAGCACTACTACCACCCGATGTCATACCACAATGGCTCCGTGTGGCCCCATGACACGATGCTGGCCGCCGAGGGCATGGCAGCGTATGGCTTCCTGGACGAGGCCCGGAAGGTGGCAGGTGCCATGCGGGAGGCGGCAGCGCACTTCGGCAACACACTTCCGGAGCTGTTCGCCGGGTTCTCCCGCACAGATTTCCCCGTGCCGGTGCAGTACCACCACGCCGGCTCGCCCCAGGCCTGGGCAGCCGCTGCCGGACTTGCTGCTGTCCGGCTCGCGGGCCGGGCCGGCGATGGACGGACCGGGCTTCAACAGGCGCATGCCGCCATCGCATGGAACAGTCCCACGGCAGCCGGGCTCGCAATGGAAGCTGGGCCCGCCAGTGGTTAATCCGCCGATGCCCGGCACACAGGAGACTACAGCCGGGGCCGGCAGTGCCGGCATGGTGGAGGTCAGGGTGCGTGATGCCGGGCAGGCCCGACGTGCCGTGGCTGACGCCATCCTGATGGTGCGGGAAGCGGCCGACCGGTATTCCACCGGAATCATGATCACCGAGCTCGGCGAAGGCTGGTACGTGGTGCGGGCCCACCCCGCAGTGCCCCACGGTCTTGTGCGGGAGCGGAAATAGCGCGGGCCGCTGCCGAGTTATCATGTGCAGAGCCCATCGAAGGAGTCCCCTTGAGTGAGATCACCGTCCGCCACAACGCCGGCCGCGAGCGTTTCGAAATCCTGGACGCAGGCAGCGTGATCGGCAAGGCGGCGTACAAGGAGTACGACGACGGCGGCTCGCCGCAGCGGATTTTCTACCACACAGTGATCAACGAGGAATACGGCGGCCAGGGTCTGGCAGGCCAGCTCGCCACGGTGGCCCTGGACGAAACCGTTAGCGCGGAGATGGGCATCGTCCCGGTGTGCCCTTTCATCAAGAAGTTCCTCACCAAACACCCCGAATACGCGGACAGCACTGTCCGCGTGGCACCGGCCCACCTGGAGTTCCTGGACTCTGCACTGGCTGCCCGCACCCGCTGACGGTCTTTGCACCCCCGCTTTCCGGGGTGCAAAGTCCATAGAAGGGTGCGGATTAAAGACACGTCCGCAATCCTTACAGCCGGCTCCCAACCTTGGATGATCTAATCGACACCGCATCACGTGCCCTGTGGCCCCACAGGACGTGGATCGGTTTGTTGAGGTGGAAGAGGTAACCCGTATGCGGGACCAGGAGAGGCGTGCTGCAGCGCGGGATGTGGCTGTGCCCCGGCGGGACCGGAAGAAGCTTGCGCTGCTGTTCACGGCCGTGGCGCTGGTGATCGTGGCGATTTTTGTTCTGGCCGTAGTTCGGTCAGGGCCCCTGGCCGCAACCGGCCCGGTCCCGGGGGCTGTTCCCGAAGCGCCTGTGGCCGTGGCCCCGGATTCCCTTGAGGACAGCGTCCAGTCCATCCTCGACGAAAATCCGGACTACCGGATCGGGCTGGCCATGGCCGACATCTCCGGCGACGCCGCACTCACTTTCGGCGACCAGGAGGACTTCACGGCCGCCAGCACCGCGAAGATCATCACAGCCGCCGCCTACTACCACCTGGTGGAAACCGGGGAAGCAAGCCTCGATGACCCGCTGGGGGACTACGACGCCGCGTTCCAGCTTGAGGCGATGGTCAACGAGAGCAACAACGATTCCTGGCTGCTGCTGATGGATGCGGTGGGCTATCCGCGGCTGATCGACTACGCGTCCTCCATCGGCATCACCTACGACCCGGAGAAGAACCTCCTGACCCCTGCCGGGATGGCCCTGGTCCTGAAACAGCTGTACGCCGGAGACCTGCTGAACCCGGACAACACCAAACAGTTGCTGGGCTACATGCAGGACACCAACAATGAGGAACTGATTCCCGCCGGCTCCCAGTCCGGGATCGAAGTGTTCCATAAATACGGCGAGTTCGACGGCGAACTCCACGACGCCGCCATCCTCGCCTACCGTGGCTCAACCTTTGTCCTGGTCATCTACACCGAGAACGAGGACGGCACCCAGGATGAAGGGCAGGCCAAGGTCATCAGGGAGCTCACCGGCGTCGTGGAAAAGGCCCTGTTCCCGCCCGTGCAGGCAGGCAACAAGGCGCCCTAGCGGTCATCAAAGTCGCTAACGTCCGCACCGGTGGGTAAGACTGTTTCCGTGAGCAACAATCCCCGGACTGGCTTGGCGGTCGCCGGACTCAGCCTGGGCACGGCCCTGAACCCCCTGAACTCCTCCATGATCGCGGTGGCATTGGTGGTTCTCCGCGCTGACTTCGGCCTCGACGTCGCGGCCGTCACCTGGGTGGTCACCTCGTTCTACCTCGCCTCGGCGGCCGGACAGCCCGTGATGGGCAGGCTGGCGGACCGTTTCGGGCCACGGCGGATGTTTATGCTCGGCATGGCACTGGTCGCAGTCACCTGCGCGCTGGCGCCGCTCGCGCCGAACTTCGCCCTGCTGTGTGTGGCGCGGGCATTCATGGCGCTGGGTACGGCAACGGCGTATCCCAGCGCGGTGGTGATGGTGGGCGCCATAGCCCACCGGGCAAACGTTGACTCGGCCCGGCCGCTGGGGCGGCTGCAAATGGCGAACACGTCGGCCGCCGCGGTGGGCCCGGTGGTCGGCGGCCTGCTGGTGAGCCTGGTGGGCTGGGAGGCGCTGTTCCTGATCAACGTGCCGCTCGCGCTGGCCGCGCTTCTGATCGTGCGGCAGGCTGCTCCAAGGGACGAGGCCCGGGAGCACGGCAGCGTGGCCGAGCTCGTTAGGGACTCGGACATTCCCGGCATCCTGGCTTTTGTCTCAGCCCTGCTGCTGGTGATGATGGCCGCGCTCAATGTGGCGCCGGGCTACCGCTGGTGGATGCTGGCGGCCGGTACCGTCACCGCGGCCCTGTTCGCCTGGCGGGAGCTGCGTTTCAACCGGCCGTTCCTGGACCTTAGGCTCCTTGGCCGGAACCGGCCGTTGATGCTGGTGTACCTCGGCTTCGCGGTGTTCAGCAGCGTGTACTACTTCGTGTTCTTCGGCCTGCCGCAGCTGCTGCAGGAGGCGGGGGGCTACGATCCCGGGGTTGTGGGCCTGCTGATGCTGCCGCTCGCCGCGATGTCCGTTGTGGCAACCCCGTGGGCGGTGAGGGCCATCGGAAGGTTCGGTGTGCGGCGGGTGCTGATTGCCGGCGTCGTCCTGCTGACGGCGGTTGCCGCCCTGATGTGGCTGCTCACCGGAACGCTCGTGATTCCGCTGGTGCTGGTCCTGACGGCGCTGATGGGCGTTCCTTACGGCACGGTCAGCATCGCCACCAACCAGGGTATGTTCGTCTCCACCCGGCCGCAGGAGCGTGGCGTTGCGGCGGGCATCTACCAGACCTGCCGGTACGTCGGCGCTATCACCGCCACGGTGATGATCGGCGTGTTCGCGGCTGGCGGCGTACACCAGGAAAACTGGGCGCGGATGGTCCTGGCCATGCTGGTCCTGTGTGTGGTGACGTTCGGTGTGTTCCTGCTGTGGAGGCAGCGGACGGACTAAGCGTCTCGAGAGCCTGGTTTATCGTGGAGGTATGGCTTCTCCAAAGGCGCAGCTTTACCTCGATATCACCGCAAAAGGCCTCTGCATCCTGGGCGTGGCGTTGATGATCTTCGGCCGGGGTGCATGGTTCTACGTTGGGGTGGCCATCGTTGTCCTCGGAGTATTGTTCATCGGCGGGTCGCTGATGGCCACCCGCAACCTGCGGCGCAGAGGGTGGGACGGCACGCGCCGAACCTGATGGTGCGGCACCCAGCCGCCGCCCTCCGTCGTCCGTTCCTCAGCTGTTCAACGGCACTCAGGTGTACATCAGCGAACCCGGCGTGGTGAGCTTTTCGCCGGTTTCCAGCCAGGTTTTCAGGCCGGAGAGGATCATCGGCCACCCGCCGTAGAGCTGTTCGTTGGCGCCTTCGCGGAGGTCGCTGTGGGTGACGGTGAGGCGGCAGGAATCGCCCACGGGCTCGATGTCCCAGGTAACCTTCGAGGTCCCCTCGGCCTTGACGTCCTCGCCCCAGAGGGCGCGCATGGTCTGCACCAGCCGGCGCGGCGGGTCCACCTCAAGGTTCTCGCCTTCGCCCAGGGGAGCGCTGGCTTTGACGTTGTTCATGGTGAAGCTGCCGCCCGGTGTCCAGTCCGATTCGATGGTGTTCCCGAACTGGTACTTGCTGCGGATGTCGCTGTCCGTGATGGCTTCCCAGAGCCGCTCCGGCGTGGTCTTGATGTAGATCTCGAAGATTTTTTCCATGGGACTTTCCAATCTGGATTTGAGGTCGCTGAGGCCAGCGGCCCATGGTTCGGCGTACTTGCTCACCCAGCGGTCGTGGACGAGCCGGATGGGCACCGGATTCAGGAAATGCAGCTTTTCCCGCCCCCGACGGCGGACCACCACGAGTCCGGCTTCTTCCAGGACCTTGAGGTGCTTGGCGATCCCGAAACGCGTCATGTCGAAGCGGCCCTCGAGGGCGCCGAGGGTCTGGCCGTCTTCCCGGAAAAGCTCGTCAAGCAGGTCCCGGCGGGTAGGGTCTGCGAGTGCCTTGAATACGGCATCCATAGGAACCATGTTAGGTGACCATATGGTCACATATCAAGGGTTTTAGTTCCTGGATGCCAGCGTCTGGTCCCGGTCCTGGAACACCTCGTCGCCGGGGCCCGTGAAGGCGCGCGAACGCTGGACGGCCTCGATCGAGCCGGTGAACAGTTGGGACTCGTGCGGGTCCGCGGGGGTTCTCGAGCCATCCCGGGCCGAGGTGCCCAGCCCCCGCAGTGGCTGCTGACGGCGCGGGGAGGCACCGCCGTCGGACGCTGCCTCGGTCCAGCGCTGCTGGGGGAGTGCCTCCGGATGCCCCTGCTGGAGGAAGGTGACCATGGCCTCGCGAATGAGGCAGCGCAGGTCGAAGAGCGCAGCGCTGTCCGCGGCGCTGACCAGGATGCGGACGCGGACGAACCCGCCGGTGGCATCGGTGATCTGCAGGACACCTACCCGCTCATCCCACAGGTCCGTGCCGGCGAGGACACTGCGCAGTTCGGCGCGCATGTCCTCCACGGGGGCGCGCCAGTCGAGGTCGAACTCCACGGTGCCCATTACCTCGGACTGGCGGCGGGTCCAGTTTTCGAACGGTGTGGTGGTGAAGTAGGTGGACGGCAGGATCAGCCGCCGGTCGTCCCAGATGTGGACCACCACATACGTCAGCGTGATCTCCTCGATCCGGCCCCACTCCTTCTGGACCACCACCACGTCATCCACGCGGATGGCGTCCGTGAAAGCAAGCTGCATGCCCGCGAAGACGTTCACCAGCGAGGTCTGCGCCGCGAGGCCGGCGACAATCGAGATCACGCCGGCGGACGCCAGCAGTCCGGCGCCGAGGGCCTGGATGGCCGGGAACGTGAGCATCACCGAGCCCACGGCCAGGACCACCACCAGGGCAACGCCGATCCGCCTGGCCAGGATCATCTGCGTCCGGAGCCGCCGGGCCCGCCGGTTGTCCGCAACGTCAACGCTGTACCGCCCGAGCACCACCGCTTCGATAATCAGCAGGACAGCCACGCCCAGCCAGGCGAGGGAGCCGATGAGGGCTATCAGCAGCAAATGGTCGACGCCGGGCAGCCAGTTTTCGCCCCCGGCCGTCAGCCCCAGCGCGGTGCGGACGCCGATGAGGCACAGCGCCAGCCGCAGCGGTTGGCGGGCCACCCGGGAGGTGGCCTGCAGTTCGGGGCGCTTGCGGTTGAGGCGCAAAACGAGCTTGCGCAGCAGCCAGGACAGGACCAGTCCTGCGGCCACAGCAAGCGTGACGGCAATGAACGGCATGGCGGGGTTGAGTAGGTCTTGCATCCGTTAACCACTACCAAGTTCGGCTGGAGGGGTCGAAATTGACTTGGGGCTCTCCGCCGTGTGCGCGGGATGCCTGCATGTCAGGATGGTCCTTATGCTGCCGTTGAGCCAGATTGCAGAAGTGCGTACCACCGTCGACGGTGAATGGCGGTCGCCGGTGGCAGATGCTGTTGGAGCGCACTGGGATATCCCGGGTGGAGTCCTCCGGTACTGGCGTTCCTCGGCCGCTCACGTTTTTGTTGTCCCGCCTGGGGGTGACGCTCGCGGGGTTCTCTACGCACGCTTTGCTCCGGCCGGTTCGACGGCGGGAGCCCGCCTTCATCGAGGAGCCGGGCTGCACGCGCGGCTCAGCGACGCCGGAGTACCTGTGGCGCCGCTGGTGTGGTCCCGCGGGGACGAGGCCTTGGAGCTCGTCTCCACGCCGCTGGGAGAGATGGTGGCGTGCGTGGTGCGGCGGGCGGAGGGTGAGGAATTGGAGGTGGAAGAGCTCGACGCCGGGGTTGCCGCCACCTGGGGCGCTGCGCTGGCCGGCTTCCATCAAGCCGCCGGCCAGGTGGAATCTGCGGATGGTCACGAGCCATCGGACGTGTTTGCCCGCCTGATCACATATCCGGACCAGGACATTTCGGACGCTGCCCACGTCCTGAACGCGCTGCTTGATAGCTGGGCACCAGGACCGCTCGTGATGGGGCACGGTGACTTTGAGCTCGACAACCTCCGGTGGTCGCAAGGGCAGGCAACCTGCTTCGACCTCGACGAATGCGGGGTGATGCCCGTTGCCGCCGACGTGGCGTCGGCAGTCCGGGACCTCCTCGGCAAAAACCCGGGGACTCCGGAACACCCTGAACTCCTGGAAGCGTTCCTGGCGGGCTACGGGCAGGGCACCGGGCTGGCCGTGAGTCTTGGGGAGCTGCAACTGCACCGCGCGGCGCTCGCAGCACAGCAAGTCCTCGAGGCGCGCACCGTCCTTGCTGCGGATGCAGCTGTCCTCGAGTCTGAGGACAACGGCTGGCTCAGGGAGCTGAACCGCTCGTTGGCCAGCCACTACGCCGAGCAAAGGGATATTGTCCTCGCATCGGCACACGTACTCTCTTAGAGCTGGCTTGCGGAGGGGGCATCCAACTGCAAGCCCTCCCCAGTGCCGACTAGGATCATCTTTTATGAACCCTTCGCTCCAGAAACTGGTGGCTGCATGACCGAGCCGCTGCGGGTGGCCCTGCCCGATCAGAAACTCATGGATGCGCTGGAGGCGACTGCCGGCGTCGAACTTCTCCTCTGGGACCTTACCGGGCCAGCTCCCGAAGGCCGGATTGACCTGCTGGTTCCGCCGTACATGGGCAAGCCGGGGGCGCTGGCGGCCCTTGAGGGGGTGGACGTTGGGCTGGTCCAGAGCCAGTCCATTGGGTACGACGGCGTGGCGGACGTCCTGCCCGAAGGGTGCATTTTCGCCAACGCGGCGGGGGTGCATGAGACGTCGACGGCGGAACTCGCCCTGGGCATGATGATCGCCAGCCAGCGTGGCCTGGCTGATTTTGCCCGGAACCAGGCCAGCGGAATATGGGACAACAGCCAGCGGCCCAGCCTTGCGGACCGGAGCGTGTTGCTGGTGGGCTACGGGGGAGTGGGCAAGGCCATCGAGGCCCGGCTGCTGCCGTTCGAAACCGAGGTGACCAGGATGGCCAGCCGCGAACGCGAGGACGCCGGCGGAAAAATCCACGGGATCGACTCCCTGTATGAGCAGCTGCCGCTGCACGAAATTGTGGTGGTGACCGTTCCCCTCAGCGAGCAGACCCGGCAACTGGTGGACGCGAAGTTCCTGGCGGCAATGCCGGACGGGGCGCTGCTGGTGAATGTGGCCCGCGGCCCGGTGGCGGACACCGACGCGTTGCTGGCGGAGACGTCCTCCGGCCGGCTTCGGGCTGCCCTGGATGTGACAGACCCTGAACCCCTGCCGGCCGATCATCCGCTGTGGACCACGCCAGGCGTGCTGATCACACCGCATGTGGGCGGGGCGAGTTCGGCGATGTTCCCGCGCATGGTCCGCCTGGTCAAGCGGCAGATCGGGCTGATGCTGGAGGGCAAAAGACCTGTGAACGTGGTGCTGGGTGTTCCCCAACGCGGGGTCACTTCCGGCCCTTAAAACTCTCTTTTTTGGGCCAAAAGTGACTTCGCGTTGGGGCTCCGCTGGCTTGAAGCTACCCAGGCGCGGTCCCCACTCCTATGCTTAGGGCCATGTCCACTTATGAAGTCCGCCGCAGCGCGGTCATCCCTGCTCCCGCCGAAGACGTTTTCCCGCTGGTCAACAGCTTCCACGAGTGGACCAAGTGGTCGCCGTGGGAGACCGTGGATCCGGGCATGAGCCGGCGCTACTTCGGCAGTGAGGCCGGTGTGGGCGCAGGCTACGAGTGGAGCGGCAACCGCAAAGCCGGCAGCGGAACCATGGAGATCGTCGAGTCGGAGCCATCCAGCCGGATCCACGTCCGCCTGCAGTTCACCAAGCCGTTCAAAGCCCTGAACCCCACCACCTTTACCTTCACCCCCGTACCCGGCGGCACCGAGGTCAACTGGGTGATGACCGGGGAAAACAAGGGCGCTGCCAAGCTGTTCGCGCTTTTTATGAACATGGACAAGCTGGTGGGATCGGACTTCGAACGCGGGCTGAAATCCCTGTCCGAAGCAGTGGCGGCCCGGAAGAGTTGACCCCGCAGCCGGCCGGTTATACGGCCGGCTCGCGCCGCCTGCGGAACACTATCCTCAGGTTGTCCCGGAAGCTGAGGCTGTTCCGGCGGCTCACCACGATGACGGCGAACAGTGCGGTGGCCAGTACCACGGCACCGCCGGCGGCCACTGACCAGCGGGCGCCGAACTCGGAGCCGATCCAGCCCATCAGCGGCGCACCCACGGCAGTTCCGCCCTGGAGGATGGCAAGGTACAGGGCCAGCACCCGTCCGCGGAACTGCGGTTCCACGGAGAGCTGGATGCTGGTGTTGCAGCTGTTCAGGAACGTGATGGATGCCAGGCCAACCGGTATGAGCACGGCGGCATAGAGCCAGAACGACGGCGATACGCTGGCCAGGAGCGTGAACGCACCCAGGCCCAGCGCCCCGCCGAGGAGATACCGCAGCCGCGGGCCGGCCCTGCGCGCCGCCAGCAGCGCACCGGCCAGCGTGCCCACCGCCATAATGGAGCCAAGGAGCCCGAATTCACCGGGTCCCACCCCGAACTCGACGGTGGTCATCAGGGCGTTGGTGATGGGGAAGTTCATGCCAAAGGCGCCCAAAATGCCCACCATAAAGAGGATCAGCACCAGATCCGGCCTCCGGCGGACGTAGCGCACGCCTTCCGCCACCTGGTGTTTGCTGCGGGACGGCCGGACCGCAGGGACCAGTTCCGAAGTCCGGATCCGGAACAGAGAAATGATCACGGCGGCAAAGCTGGCCGCGTTGAGCAGGAACACCGGTCCGGTGCCCACCCATGCGATCAGCACCCCGGCGATGGCGGGTCCGGTGAGCCGTGCGGTGTTGAAGGACGCTGAGTTCAGTGCCACCGCGTTGGAGATGTTGTCCTGCCCCACAAGTTCGGAAACGAACGCCTGGCGCGATGGCGCGTCGATGGCGCCGGCGATTCCCAGGCAGAGTGCGGCCAGGTAGGCATGCCAGAGCTGGGCGGTGCCCGTGACCACCAGGAGTCCCAGCACCAGCCCGGTCACACCCATGGCCACCTGCGTCCACAGCAGGATGACGCGCTTGCGGTAACGGTCCGCCAGCACTCCGCCGTAGGGGCCGAGCAGCAGCATGGGCAGGAACTGCAGGCCAGTGGTGATGCCAAGGGCGGCGCCCGAGTGGTTGGTGAGGACAGTCAGCACCAGCCAGTCCTGCGCCACCCGCTGCATCCAGGTCCCGATGTTGGAAACAATGGCCCCGCCGGCCCAGATGCGGTAGTTGCGGTTATCCAGGGCACGGAACATGGCGCTCATTTTCCGCTCATCTCCTGCATGATGTGGGCGGCCCGGCTCAGGATCTGCCGGTCCTCTTCGCTCAGCCCGGCCACGCGCTGGGCGAGCCAGGCCGTGCGCTGGTTGCGGGCTTCCGCCAGGACTGCCCTGCCGCCGTCGGTGATGTCCACGCGGACCTGGCGGCCGTCGTCGGGATTGGCCGCCCTGGACACGAAGCCCTGGTCGGCGAGGGCGTTGACGATGCGGGTCATGGAGGGAGCCTGTACGTGCTCCCGCTCGGCCAGTTCGCGGAGCGTGGTGGGGCCGCTGCCGTGCAGTTGGGCCAGCACTGTGTATTGCCCGGGGGTGATGACCTCGCCGGTGGCTTCGACGCGGAGCCTGCGGGATGTGCGCATCACGGCAGTGCGGAGTTCAATGGCGAGGGTGTCGGAGGAGGGGGATTCCGTGGTCTTGCTGTTGTCGGTCTTGGTTGTGGTCACTGTGGTGTTGCGCCTCCCGAAAATGCTTAGCATTGCTAATTAGTCCTGCTAATAAGTATGCTTCTGCGCAGGACTCAGGGCAAGGGTTCCGAAGGTTGACGTTCATCACTGGTTAGGCTGGGGCATGGATTACGTGCTGCGCCAGGCCACTCCTGACGATGCAGAAGCCGTGGTGCTGATGCACACACTGGCGCACGAGGAGTGCTATCCCCACCTGCTGTCCCCGGCCTTTTTTGCGGCCCGCCGGCAAGCAGTTCCCGAGCGGGTGGCCCGCCGTCGTAATCACCTGGACGTGGAGGACCCCCGCATCCTCGCTGTGGACGCCAACAACGAGGTGGTGGGATTTGCCGACGCCGGACCAGGCCGCGACGAGGATGGTCCCGTTCCGCTGGAGCTGTATTCGATCTACCTCCTGGGCCGCGCGCAGGGGATGGGTTTGGGGACGGCCCTGCTGGGCGCGGCAATCGGGGAGTCACCGGCATACCTTTGGGTGCTCGAGGACAACGTAAGAGCCCAGGCTTTCTACCGCAGGCTCGGCTTCCGGCCCGACGGCAGGCGTGGGCTGCTGCCGCCGGAGTGGGAAGGCCTGCCGGAGATGCGGATGGTCCGGGCGGGCCAATAGGCGGTTACGCTGCGCTACTGGCCCGCGTCGAGGACCTAGAGTTCGTTCCGCACCACCGCGCCCTGCGCCACCACAACACGCACCTTCTCCAGGGCGGAAGCGTCGGTGAGTGGATCGGCGTCGACCACCACCACGTCGGCCAGTGATCCACGGACCAGCCGCCCGACGTCGTCCTGTCCAAGAAGGCGGGCCGCGTGGACGGTGGCAGACTGCAGCGCTTCGAGCGGCGAGAGCCCGGCCTCGGCGAGCAGGCGCGCCTCGGTGCCGATGGGCGTAACGTCGGTGCCGAAGGAGTCGGTGCCGGCCACGATTGTCACGCCCGCCTCCTTTGCTGCACGTACCGCGGCCCGCAGGATGGGCGTGTACTCCATGCCCCGCGCTGCCAGGATGGGATTCGTGGAAGTTGCCATGCTGGTGATCGCGTCCATAGTGGGCGTGAAGTAGGTGCCGCGGCGGGCCATCTCGGCGATGGTGTTTTCGGAAACGAAGACGCCGTGCTCCACGCTGCGCACCCCGGCGCGCACTGCGCCGTCGATACCTTCTGCGCTGTAGGCGTGGCACAGGACGCCGGCCCCGTTCGCTGCTTTGACCACGGCGGACAGCTGTTCCTGGTTGTACACCAGCTCGCGCGGATCCTGCTCGGGGAGACCGGCGCGGGGGTTGGCGCGGGTCTTGATGACCTTGGCGCCGCGGCTTAGGTTCACGCGCGTGAGGTAGGCAAGGTCCGAAGTTTCCTTGACGCCGCCGGAGAGGGTGGCCAGGGGTGCAAGGTCGGGATCGGCCAGGAGTGAATCGCCGAGGTCAGGCGAGATGAAAAGGCCGGCGGGCGTCATCCGCGGGGAGACGCCGGGCGCCCACTCCGGGAGGGCGGCGAGCGCCACGTCCTGATAGAAACTGCTCGAACCGCTGCGCACGCTGGTGGCGCCGCCCTGCAGGATGGCGCGGGCGTCGGCGAGCGCGTTCGCGTGGACGTGCACATCCACCAGACCGGGGAGCACCCACCGGCCCGAGGCGTTCAGGACCTGCGCACGCCCGGCGACGGCGGCCACGGCCTTCCGCGTCTCGTCGCGCGTTCCGGCGGCGGTGACTTTGCCGCCGTCGAGCACCACAACACCGTCCTCGACGGCGTCTCCGGTCTTGGGATCGACGATGGTGCCGCCTTCGATGATCAGCGGCGGATTGGTCAGGGGGCTGCCGGGGTAGCTGGGACCGGAGGGCCGGTCCCCGGCATGCGCGGCCGGGGCGCCGCCGAGCTGGGCGGCAATGCTGGCCACTGAGATTCCGGCGAGGGCTGCGGCGCCAGCGAGGATTCCGCGGCGGGGAAGCCTGGCGCCGGGTGTGGGGGCAGAGGTGTGGTCATGAAGGCACATCGTTGTCTCCTTATGGCTGGATCGCCCGATCCGGGCGCGGGCTTCGACGATGCTACGTCGCTACTGGCCGGTATTGAACAGCCGTTCTGGGATCCCAGCCAAAGGAAATGGGATGACTTCTTCGCTCCGGTGCCATCCTGAAACTGGTACACCATTCATCGAAGGAGTATGCAATGGCTGCAACTGTTGAGGCCGTCCTCCATGACGGCTCCGTCATTCCGGTCAGCGTTCACGGTGATGGCCCCGCGCTGCTGCTGCCCGTCCGCCTTGAGCCATATGCGCATGAGCAGGCGGAGACGATACGGAAGTGGGGCGGGGATCCCGAGCTGGGACCAGCCCTGGTTGACGGGCTTTCCAGATCTAACCGGTTGGTCGTGGCCGATTACGAGGGCCACCGGATGGCCCATCCTGCTGCGGAGACCCTTACTCCGGACAACCTTGCTGCTGACCTCCTCGCTGTTGCCGACGCCAGCGGGACAGATGCCTTTGGCTACTACGGCTACTCCTGGCTCGCGCTCGCCGGGCTTCAAGTGGCCCTCCGCACTGACCGTCTGCGGGTGCTCGCGATGGGCGGGTTTCCGCCGTGGGACGGGCCTTACCGGAGCATGCTGGCAGTAACGCGTGCCGCGCATGCCGCATCTACCCGAGGGCCTGACCCGTCGGCAATTTCTATCGCTGAGGCGGAGCCGGGGGACTGGGACTCAGTGGCCGTGCAGACCACCGAGGCCCAAACCCGCCAGTTCGTCACCTTGTATGAGGCGTTGCAGGATTTCGACGACGTCGGTGCTGCAGTGCCGGCCGGGATGTTCCGTCTTGCGTTCGCCGGGGCCAACGACCAGATCGACTACAGCGAGCAGTGGGGCGGTGTCCGGGTGAGCATTGGCGAGCCGCTCGCAAAGCACCGCGACGAGCTGGAGGCCGCCGGCTGGGACGTCCAGGTCCTCCCTGGACTGGATCACCTGGGCGCGATGCACAGTTCAGTGGTCCAGCCCCTCCTCGGGGCGTGGTTAAGGAAGGTCGGCTGGGTGCGGGACGCCTAACCTTGGCTGGGGCGCCCGTCGAAGAGGTTTTCACCCCAAACCCCTGTCACCCCACGGTGCCAAGGTGATTGTCAGACCCCCTTGCGATGATTGATGCATGGGGAAAGCGGCGGTGGCGAAGGCGTTTGAGGACATCAAGGCCGCCCTTGCCGTGCTCAACGCGGAGGCGGAGGGCTGTGGTTCGGAGCCCTTCTCGGATGCTGATCCGCTGGCGGGGCTGGGAGATGGGTGCCTGGACATCCTCGCCGGGGCGCGGGCGGCGGAGGCCGGGTTCGCCGCTTTGAAGGCCCGGGCTGCCGTGACGTATGCGGACACTGCCCACGCTATTGCGGGGCCCGAGGCCCCGGTGCAGGCGCTGGAAATGTCCGTTGCCGCGGAAATCGGCGCCCTCCTGGCCCTCGGTCCCCGGGCAGCCGGCGCGTTCCTGGCCGCGTCCCACGCCATAACGAAGGAACGGCCGCTGGCGTTCTCGGCGTTGCAGTCCGGGACGATCACCTGGCCGCATGCCCTGGTCGTGGTGGAGGAAACGGCCGGCCTTGACCCCGCCGGCGCCGCCGCACTCGAGGCCCACTTCCTGGACCCCGGCGTGCCCCGGCCGGCCACGGCCGCCCCGATCGGGGAGCTGCCCGCCTACCGGTTCCGGGCCAAGGCCCGGAAGTGGCGGGAGCGCCACCACCCGGAATCCATCGAAAAACGCCACGCCAAATGCGCCGCGGACCGGCGGATGGAATACACCCCGGACCGCGACGGCATGGCCCGCGTTTCCCTCTACGTCCCCGCGGACCAGGCCTCAGCCATCTGGAACCGCACCACCGCCCTCGCCCGCGGACTCCAAGGCCCCAACGAACCCCGCACCATCACACAACTCCGCCCCGACATCGCCGCCAGCATCCTGCTCGGCGCCGGAACCGCGCTTCACCCCGGCCCGGAAACCAGCCCAGAACAAAGCAGCACAGCACAAAACACCACAGGCGAAGGAAACGAGGGACAAGGCAACCCGGTAACCACCGAAGATGGCGACCAGGACAGGATCGGGCTGGCCTCGCTCTCGCCGGTCGACATCAACGACACCGCCACCGGCACCACCGAGTACGAGAGCACCGCCGACCATGAGGCCCCCGGCGCCGCAGGAGACGAGGCCAACGCTGACAACGGGTACGCGGATCTCGGCAACGTCCCGGTACCCAGGGCTGACGTCCTGGTCACCGTCCCGGTACTCGCCCTCTTCGACATCACAGACGAACCGGCAAACCTGGACGGCTACGGTCCCATCCCCGCATCGATGGCCAGAAAACTCCTCGCCAACGGTGCGAGTTCCTTCTACCGTGTGCTGGTGGATCCACGGGACGGGGCGCCACTGGAAATCGGCCGCACCAGCTACCGGCTCACCAAAGCGATGAAAAAAGCCCTGCAGCTTCGGGACGGGAAATGTACTTTCCCCGGCTGCAACAACCCGTCCCTGGACAACGAGGCAGACCACCTTCAAGCCTGGCAGCATGGCGGGAACACTGAGATCAGTAACCTGGCCCAGCTCTGCCCGAAACATCACCGCCTGAAACACGCCACCGGCTGGACGCCCACCACGGCCACCCAACACGAGCCACCCGGATGGACCTCACCCACCGGCCGCCACTACAAAGCCGAACACCACGACTGGGAACCACCACACTGGCCACAACAACTGAAGCCAGGACAACTGGGGCATGCCCGCATCAATCCGACCTGCCTGCCCCCGGATTTCGTCTACGGCCCCTCCCCAGGAGAACAAGAACTCGAACGGTTCCTGCACGCCCCACCCGCCTGACTCCTCGCTGGGTTTCCGGTTCAGGGTTTCGACGCTGCATCGAAGGGTGGCTTCCCAGCCGCTCCCTGATCTCGCCCGCTTGGTCAGGGAATCCGGCGGCCGTGGCCCAGGCTCAGCCACCGAAGTGCACGGTGCTCAACTACCGCGACGTGGAAGGGTCAAGCGCCGGAACCTGCCTTGGCCTTCCGCCAGCCTCCGGAACGGTTGGTGGCGATGATCCCTCGGAAGATCTCGAGCAGGGGCTCCTCCTGGACGGGGTCACCTTCGTAGTACGAAATCATCCGGCCCGTTTTGTTGCCGTGGCCGCCGGTGATGATGTGGTGCGGGTCGGGGGTGAGGCCGCCGTCGTACAGAAAGACGTTGACGTGGTCCTTCGCTGCGAGCAGCGCGCAGATGTTGCCCTGCAGGACGAAGTAGGGCTGGACGGTGCGCTTGATGGTCTCCTCGACGGCTGGATCAGCGGCGTGGACCAGATCCCGCACCTGCTGGCAGATCGCCTGCTGCCACGGCGGAAGGGGCTCGATGTACTGGTCAACGCGGGGGTCTTTCTCGTAGCTCATCGGCGAACTCCTTCGAATGTCGGCGCCTCTACGGCAATGGTTCACCGTTCCATCGAAGAGGGGAAGACGTGGCCGTGCGGGAAGCCGCGCCCCGGCGTCGTACGTTCTCGGGTCTAAACTTGCCGCATGGGTGCCGTTGACGATTCCCTCGCCGCCATGTCCGGGACCGACCGCGCCTGCCTGCAGCGCGTTGTCGAGCTTGCGCGGAGCCTCGCGCCAGACGCCGTCGAAGGGATGAGCTACGGCATGCCCGCCCTGAAACTGGACGGCAAGCCGCTGATCGGCGTGGTAGCGGCGGCCAAGCACCTGTCCATTTTTCCGTTCTCGCCTGCAGTGGTGGATGCCGTCGCGCCGAGTCTCGAAGGCTATTCCCTGTCCAAGGGGACGGTCCGGTTCACGCCGGACCATCCCGTTCCCGATGACGTGGTGGCGGAGATGGTCCGGCTGCGGATGGCGGAGATCCGGAAGTAGCTCCCTAGAGTTGCGCCGGGTCCAGCGGCAGCGGAGTAATGGGCTGGTCATTCGCCGTCAGGTCGATGCCCAGGTCTTTGGCGAAGACCAGCCGGGTCAACTTGTAGATTCCCGCATGGTTTTCATCGAGTTCGAAGACACGGGCGCCGCGGAGCCTGTTCCGGTCGGCGCCCGGAAGCCCGTACGCGCCAAAGCCGGTCCCGGGCCCGTAGCCAAGTTCGACGCCGTAGTAGTTGCCCGCGTAGGTGTTGACGTGGTCGTGGCCCACGAAGTAGCCGCGGACATCCCCGCGCTCCAGAAAGGCGTTGAACAGGCCGGAGTTGAAGGGGCCCGGGCACTCGTCTTCGTTCCGCTCGCCCACGATGTTGTGCTTCTTCGCGGCACGCTGGTGGTCTGCGTCCGTCCGGGAATCGAGGCTGGCGAACCACATGTTGCGGTGCTCGTGCAGGGCGATGTGCCCCCACATCAGGGACGGAATTTTCCTGCCATACTTCTGTTCCGTGGCGATCGAGAGGTTGCGGTACCAGGTGACCTGGTCCATGCGTACCCAGTCCCAGTCCGGATAACCAGCGAAATCCTGGCCGTTAATGCTGTCCGGGGCGTAACGGCCGGTATCGATGAGCCAGAGGCCGAAAGCAGGGTCCTTGGACTTCGAGGACTGGACCAGCAGGAGCGAGTTGGAGGTGCCGGTAAGGCCGTCGATGGAGTCGCCGTTGATGTTGAAAGAGTAGCTTTGCAGGAACTGCAGCATTTTGTCCTCGGTCATGCCGGTCCTCGCAACGGAATCTTCATCGTGGTTGCCGAAGGTGACAGCCCAGGGGATCTTCCGGCTTTCCATGGGCAGGACCACATGGTTCAGTGCCTGCTTGACCTCCAGCTCGGCATCGCACCCGCCGTTGATAACGTCCCCATTGATCACCACGAAGTCCGGCTTCTCCGCGTCCAGCGTGCGGTCCATCAGCTCGATGGTCCGGCGGTCCGTCTGTTCGTCGTCCTGGGTGTCGTTGAACTGGATTACCTTGAACTTGCCGTCGGGGCGGAAGGCGAGGCTGGGCTTGGGCGCCTTAGCCCCCGGCGCCGCGTTAGCCCCTGTTCCAGCGGCGACTGCGACACCCAGTGCGCCAAGGGTGCCGGCGGCGGCCAGCGCCGCCCGCCTGCTGAAGCTGGATTCGTTAATTTTGGTGGTCATCGTTGCCTCTCTGCACATGGTGGGCGCCTCCACTTCCGGCCGCCGTCCCTGTGAGAGTAGGAAACTTCGGCGTCCGGGTTCCTAACGCACGGTAAACAGCGCATGCGGCGGCGGGCCGCGGTCTCAATCTGCGGCCGGCCCGGCAGGTTCCTCGACCCCTTCCACCGCTTGTGAGACCATCCGGTATGGGTGAAAACAGCGAAGAGTTGGACAGCGCCGGGGTGAATGACCAAGTGCAGGAGCCGGGAAATCCGCCTCCCGCGGCCGAACAGGGGCGGTCGATTGGTGACCGCCGGCGGGATGCGGAAGCCAAATTGGAGCAGCATCTGCGTGACGCGCGGAGCAAGGAAACGGAAGCCGACGGGCAGCAGCAATGAAATCGAACGACCTGCTGCTGGATGCGTTCGGCAGGATCCGGGAAACGGTGGAAGCAACTCTTGAAGGGCTCGACGACGGGTCCCTCACCGTCCGGCCGTCGGGAACGGGCAACTCGATCGCATGGCTGATCTGGCATCTGGCCAGGGTGGAAGATGTTCAGGTTTCGGATGTTGCGGGGCTGGAACAAGTATGGTTCACCCGGGATTTCGTGGGCCGTTTCGGACTGCCGCTTCGCCCTACCGATACGGGCTACGGGCACTCAAGCGATCAGGTGGATGCTCTGCGGGCTCCGGCGGAAGTGCTGCTTGAGTACTATGACGCGGTCCACCGGCAGACGGTTGATTTTCTGCAGAAAGTCAGCGACGAGGACTTGGACCGTGTGGTTGACACCCGGTGGGACCCGCCCGTCACGCTCGGCGTGCGGCTGGTGAGCACCGTCGCGGACTGCCTTCAACACGTAGGGCAGGCCGCGTATGTAAAGGGCCTGCAGCGGAAACCCGCAGAATAAACTTTCCCTATTTCGCTGGCCACAATTCAGTTCCATAATGGCCACATAGGCTTCGGGGACCCTCGCGCCGGTATGGCTGGCGGGGCGTTGCAGAGTCCCAGGTAGCCGCCCACAGCAGGGCGGAGTGGACGGCCACGCAGCCGCGGACAGAGACGTTCCGGGACTGCAATCGGGGGAGAGCAGCGCCATCATCGCGATAAAAATGCACAAAGGAATTTATTATGCTCAAAGATTCAGCAATCATTGCTGTTCTTCCGGCCAAGGACATCAACAGGGCCAGGGACTTTTACCGGGACAAGTTGGGCATTGAACCATCCGGTTCCATGGAAGAGGACAGCCTCATGTATACCTGCGGGAAAGGGACAGGCTTCCTCGTTTACCAGACGGACAATGCGGGGTCTGCCAAGAACACCCAGATGGGGTGGGAAACGGACAACCTTGACAAGGAAATGGAGGACCTGCGCAGCCGCGGCGTGACGTTCGAAGACTACGATTTTCCCGGCCTGAAGACGGAAAACGGCGTTGCCACCAGTGATTGGGGAAAGGCCGCCTGGTTCCTGGACAGTGAGGGAAACATCCTAAATATCACCCAGCGCGCATAGCCGGCAAAAGCCCGCGCGAGCCTCCTGCCCGCGCGGGCTTTGGGTACTGCGCACGCGATTATTAAGTGCAGAGCCTGCTGTGCGACGGGCATATCAAGGTTGGATCAAGAGAAGATCAAACTTGCCTCAGGTTCTTGCGAATCCCGGCTTTCCCCTCTTTTTGGCGAATAGGCTCCCAGCTGTAACCAACGCGGCTTAAGCAAAAGGCCCGGCTCATTGCCGGGCCTTTTTTCATGGGGGAAAACATTGTCAAAGTTTGGGAAGGTGCCGGGGCCTGCACGGAGACCGCGGCGGACGCGGAAGTCCGGGGCAGTTGCCCTTGGGGTTTCTCTGGCATTCTTTATCGCCGGCGCCATCGTCCTGCCTCGTGTTTTGTCCGCGGATCTGGAGACGGCAGCTTCAGCCAGCACAGCAACGGCGGCCCCGGCGGAGGCGAGCCCGACTGCGGAAGCTGCGCCGGCGCCGTCGTCCGTTCCCTCCGCCTGGGAGACTGCGGAGCCGCTGGCCCGCGAAACGTCCAACGTTGTGGCGCAGGGTGCCGCTGCGCCGAACGCGCCCGCCTTCACCACTAAGGCGATCGATCTGCTCGCGACACTGCCCATCAAGGGCCGGGCGCCCAAGACGGGCTATGACCGGGCGCTGTTCGGGCAGGCCTGGGCGGACGTTGACCGCAACGGCTGCGACACCCGCAACGACATCCTTCGGCGTGACCTGACGGACGTCACCTACACCAACAGCGTGCCCTGCAAAGTGCAGACCGGCACGCTGGCGGACCCGTACACGGGCGCCAGCATCAGCTTCCTGCGGGGGAGCGGGACCAGCACCGCCGTGCAGATCGACCATGTTGTTGCCCTCAGCGATGCCTGGCAGAAGGGCGCGCAGCAGCTGACCGCTGAGCAGCGGACAGCCTTCGCCAACGACCCGCTGAACCTCCAGGCCACGGACGGTCCCACCAACCAGAAAAAGGGCGACGGCGACGCCGCCACCTGGCTGCCGCCAAACAAGGCGTTCCGCTGCGAGTACGTGGCGCGGCAGATTACGGTGAAAGCGACGTACAGCCTCTGGGTGACCCAGGCGGAGCACGACGCAATGGCGAACATTCTCGCCGCGTGCACGGGGCAGTTGGCCCCCACGGAACAGCAGGCGGTTGCTGCTCCAGCACCACCTGCATCAGCACCGCCTGTGTCTGCCGCGGAACCGGCGCCCGTTGTTGCGGCACCTGCTCCGGTTGCAGTGGTGCCGGCTCCCGCTGCCCCTGCGGCAGTTGTTCCTGCACCGGCCGCCGTCTTCTATGCGAACTGCGCGGCGGCAAAAGCCTCCGGTGCAGCGCCCATCCTCACAGGCCAGCCCGGTTACCGGGCAGGGCTGGACCGCGACCTGGACGGCGTTGCCTGCGAAAGCTGACTCAAAGTCTTGGGGCTTTCAGGCCCCATGTTTCACCATCACAAACATTCCTAGGGGGAAAAGTGAAAAAGACACTGACATTAGTTGTCCTGACCGGACTGATGCTGACCGGATGCGGTGGCGGCAAGCAGGCAGCCGTGCAGGCAACTGAAACTGCAACCGCCGTTGCCGCAGTTGCAGAAACGGTGGTGGTTCCAGGCGTTATAGGCCTGACTTTGGACAAGGCCACGGAGCAGTTGGAAGATCTCGGCTTCAAAGTTGAGGCTGTGGACACCGTTGACGGCAAGTCGATCATGGTGAAGAAAAACTGGCAGGTGATTTCCCAGGACCCCACGGAGAGTGCCCAGGCTGCAAAGGGTTCCACGGTGCACCTCGGGGTCACTTCCCTTGAAAAGCTGGCCGCGGAAAAGGCCGCCGCGGAGAAGGCGGCTGCCGAGAAGGCTGCCGCCGAGCTGGCAGCTGCTGCAAAGGCTGCGGCAGATAAGGCAGCGGCCGACAAAGCCGCCGCAGACAAAGCGGCCGCGGACAAGGCTGCGGCCTATGCAGCCGCTGCACAAGCAGCGAAGCCCGCACCGGCTCCCGCTGCACCCGCTCCTGTTGTTCCCGCTCCCGCTCCCGCTCCCGCTCCCGCTGTACCAGCGCCGGCCGCGGCCTACTACGCTAACTGTGCCGCTGCCAAGGCGGCAGGTGCAGCACCGGTGCGTGCCGGAATGCCGGGCTATGGCAGGCACCTCGACAGGGACGGCGACGGCATCGGTTGCGAAAAGTAGGGGCCACTGCTGAGCTGACTCATCGTCGGATGAGCGCCTATTAGACAAGATGCCGTGGACGCCCTTTACGGGTTTCCACGGCATCTTCGGTTGTTTTTGGCCAAACCCCTCAGTGCGAGGTCATCTCCCGCATCAGCCCGAGCTGTGACAGGAACTCCACCTGGTCGAAGTAGAAATGGTGAGACGTGATCTCGCCGTTCTCCACTGTGGCCACGTCGCAACTGCGGATCCTGAGTTCCTTGCCGGTGGGCTGCATGGTTTCGCCGGAGGGCATCCGCAGGGGCCCGGTGTTGGTTCCGATCACGATGCCCTCATCGATCGCCACGTTCCCGGACTCGTACCGTCCCATCTGGTTGTACCGGACGTCCGGCATTGCTTCCCAAAGGTCAAAGAGGTAGCTCGTGATGGCGTCACGCCCGCGGATCTCCCCCTGGTCGGGGGTGTAGGCCACGGCGTCGGCGGCGTAGCTGCTGGCGAGTATCTCTTTGTCTTTTGATTCCATGGCCCGGTTTAAGCGGTCCATGACCTCGCGTGCCTGTCCCATAGTGGACCTCCAATTTTTGGGCGGCCTCACGGAAGCGGAGGCCGCTTCATGGATTGACTTCGGCTGCTTGCCGGAGCCAACTACATTTCACGCCTGGCCCGGATCGCTGTCAACGAGCCGTGCTATCGGTTCAGAACGGCAGCGCAACCAGTGCGATCAGCGCCGGCACCGTGGCGCCTAAAGTCCCGGGGATGCTGTCGCCCCTCCTGGGATAGTGGCCCTGCATGTCCGCCAGGAACATCGCCGGGGCGGTCAGCACCATGTTCAGACAGCAGTAGACCACCAGGGTATGACCAACCACCACGTGGCCCAGGTTCACGGCCACCACCCCGGCCAGGAGGCCCAGCCCGATCACCAGATTCCGGAATCCGGTGGGAATGGCCCACATCATTACGGCCGGAACGTTTTGCGGCGGGGTACTGAGGAACTTCTGCGCCCCCGGCCGGTGCATCAGGAAGCTCTCCAGCGGGAACACCACGATGTAGATCACGGCGGCGAGTACCGCGAAAATCTGGGATACGGCGTTCATGTAGGAAGAGTACGACGGCGTTGCGCGCCGCCCACATCCCCCGCACCGGGGTTCCGGGTGCTTGCGGAATCCCCACTGCAGGGGATTGCGTCACCGCCCGGTGGGCAGATACTGGAGCTATGTGGGAGGAGCGCGCTGAACGCGCGCGGCGGGAGATCGCCGCCCTGGCCGCGGGCGGACTGGGCCTGGCTGAGCTACATGCCGCTGCGCTCACCGTGGTGCAGCGGGAGGTGCCGTTCGAGCAGGGTTGCTGGGCCGGCGTCGACCCCGAGTCTCTGGTGATGACCTCTGTTACCAACTGGAGGGACTGGGGCGTGACGGAGGAGTATGCCGCACGCTTCGCCGAAACCGAGTACGCCGGGCAGGAACCGAACCGGTTCGCCGAACTGTCGCTGCGCCCGCAGCCCATCGCCCGGATTTCCGACGCGCCGCACCGGGACGTGACGGGCAGCGTCCGCATCAACGACATCCTCAAGCCGCTGGGCCTGGAGCACGAACTCCGCGCCGCATTCCGGGTGGACCAGGCGTGCTGGGGAGTGGGCAGCATCTTCCGGGAACCGGGCCCTGATTTCTCCGACCGGGAGGTGGACTTCCTCGCCGCCGTCGCAGACACCCTGGCGGCCGCCAGCCGGATCGCCGTGCGTTCAGAACATGCCGGCCGCCAGGCAACAGCCGGGCCGGTGATCGTCACCGCCGGACCACACGGAGAGCTGAAGGCAGCCACCGCGGCAGCGGCAGCCTGGCTGGCCGAGGTGGAGGACGCCGAACCGGGACGCTTCACCATGACCCTGCACTCGGTTGTGGCACATGCTCATGCCTCGAGATCTGGCACGGCCAGGGCAAGGATGAGCGGCGCCGGAAACAACTGGGTGGTGCTCCAAGCCAGCCGCCTGATCGCCGGCGATGATCCTGAACAGATGGTGGTCACCGTGGAGCCGGCCACCACCTATGATCTGGCTACCCTGCTGTTGACCGCCTATGGCGTCACTGCCAGGGAGCGGGAGGTCTGCCTGGAGGTTCTGTCCGGGAGAACGACGGCGGACATCGCCCGCCACCTGTTCATCTCCCCGCACACTGTCCACGACCACCTTAAGTCGCTCTTCGGGAAGGTGGGCGTGGGCAGCCGCGGGGAACTGGTGGCCAGGCTTGTCGCGTAGTGACCGCCCTCGGCTAAATATTGACCACCTTCCCGTTCTGGACCAGTACGTCCAAGTGGTCGGCAATGTCAGCCAGCACGGCGATGTCCTCAAGCGGGTCCGCGGACAGCACCAGCAGGTCGGCGTCCGCCCCCGGCGCCACGACGCCGAGCTGGCCCTCCCGCTCCAGCAGCCGGGCCGCCGTCGTGGTGGCCGAGCGGATGGCATCGATGGCGGGCTGGACCTTCCCCAACAGCCGGAACTGTTCGTTCTGGTGGCGGTGCATGCCGCCGAGCAGGTCGGTACCGAACGCCATTTTGACCCCCGCTTCGTGCGCGCGGCCGATCGCTTCGAGGCCGCTGTTGAGGACGGAGTCCACCTTGGCCCACATCTCTTCGGTCAGGCCGAAACTCCTTCCTTCCTCCTTGAGCGCCCAGTAGGTCACCAAGGTGGGCACCAGGAAGGCGTCCTTTTCGAGGAAGAGGCGGAGGCTTTCGTCGTCGAGCAGGTTGCCGTGCTCGATGGAACGGACGCCGGCCTCCAGCGCGCGGTTGATGGCCCGGGCCGTGTAGGCGTGCGCGGCGACGTATCGGTTCGCTGCCTCGGCTTCCTCTACGGCCGCGCGCATCTCCTCCATCGAGTATTGGGTGGAGTCGATGCGGTCTGTGGGGGATGAAACGCCGCCGGAGGCCATGATCTTGATGTGGTGTGCGCCCTTGCGGATTTCATCGCGGGCGGCGGCGCGGACGGCGTCCACCCCGTCGGCCACGCGGCCGATTCCGCAGCATCCCCGCCCGTTCGGATCGTGGTCTTCACCGGGCAGGCGCATGTCGCCATGGCCGCCCGTCTGGCTCAGCGCGTGCCCGCAGAAGTGGAGCTTCGGGCCTTCCAACAGGCCTTCCTGCTGTGCCATCGCCAAGCCGAAGTCCGCGCCGGAGAGGTCCCGGACGGTGGTGAAGCCACGGCGCAGCATCTGGCCCATGATCCGGGCCGTCTGCGCGTATACGTACGACGCCGGCGTGTAGGTCAGCGACCGGAAATCGGCACTGGAGGCCACCACGTGGACGTGGCAGTCAATGAGCCCCGGAAGGACGAACTTTCCGGTTCCGTCGATGACCCGGGCACCGGAGGGTGCCTCGGCGTCCGGACCAACGTGGCTTACTTTCCCGTCCATGCTGACGACGTCGGCAGTCGAGTAGGTGCCTGCGTCCACGTCCAGCACGCTGGCGTTGCGGATCACCAGGACGGCCGTTTCTTCAGCCGGGGCCTGGGTGTTCGGGGTGCTCATTTAGATGGTGTCCTTCCCATGGACATCGTGGGGATGGGCGGCAAAGGCTTCGGTGAGGCCCGTCAGGTTCCTATTGACGACGGCGACGGCGGCTTCCACGCTTTGCTGCGTGTAGCTGCCTTCAGCGTCCAGCAGGGCGAGGACACCCACCACGTTGCCGCCGTCGAGCACGGGAACGTTGATGACGGCACCGCAGCCGAGCCGCTGGATGAGTTCGGAATCGGCGAAGACCTCACGGAGCGAGGCCAGATCCGGGGCCAAGAACGGCTTCTTGTCTTCGATCACCGTTCCGAGCCAGCCGGGGGAGATTTCCACCGTTTTCTCACCGCCTACCGGGTACTCCGTCGGATGGCTGGTGAAGAGCCGCCGCAGGCTGGACCGCTCCGGGATCCACTGCAGCACAGTGAAAAGGATGACGCCGGGATCCTCCCGCATGGCGTCGAAGACCTGCTGGAAGACGACGTCCGATTTCATTGATGTTTCTGTCATTTCTGTCCCGTTCCCGCGGGCGCCGGATCATGCTCGGCGCGGGCGTTGATGTCTTCGAGGGATTTGCCGGCGGTGGAAGCGCCGAAGATGACCACGCCCAGGACGCCGATGGTCAGGACCACCGTTGTCATCACGAATACCCCGCCGAAGCCGAGCGCCACGGAGAAGATGCCGATGATGGACGGGGCCAAGATGCTGCCGATGCGTCCCACGGCACTGGCCAGGCCGACGCCGGTGGCCCGCATCCAGGTGGGGAACAGTTCGGGCGTGTAGGCGTAAACCCCGGCGTAGGTGCCGTTCAGGAAGAAGGACAGGGTTGCCGCGGCCACCAGGATCGTGCCCGAATCGTTGGACTGGCTCAGCCAGAAGGCGCTGAGCGCCGATCCGGTCAGGTACAGGGCGATGGTGTTCTTCCGGTCGATCCGGTCGTTCAGCCAGGCGGCGGAGAAGTAACCGGGGATTTGTGCGAGGTAAATGATGATCGAGTACTCGAAGCTTTTGGTGACGGTGATGCCGCGGCCCACCAGCAAGGTTGGGATCCAGGAGAAGAAGCCGTAGTAGGAGAACGTGATCACGAACCAGATCAGCCAGATCACGGCGGTCCGGCGGCGCATGGCCCTGGACCACATGAACTTCAGGGCATTCCAGATGCTGATCTTCTGCTCGTGCTTGGTGATTTCCTCGGTGGCTGGCGGAAGCGCGGCAAGGTTCTTGCCGGTTGCCTTCACCACGCTCTGCTCAAAGCGCTCCACCACGTCGGTCGCTTCGGCGATGCGGCCGCGGCTGATGAGGAAACGGGGGGATTCGGGCAGGCTGCGGCGCCACCAGAGCAGGAGGAGGATCGGGACGGCGGTGACCACCTGGGCCCAGCGCCATCCGTCCTCGCCCATCGGGACGATAAAGCGTCCAATCAGTGCTGCACCCACGAAGCCAAAGGAGAAGAATCCGGCCAGTGTTCCAATGAACCAGCCGCGGCGCTTCGGCGGAATGAACTCGGACAGGAACGGCGCGATGATGACGCTTTCTGCGCCGGCACCCAATCCTGCAAAGATCCGTGCAATCAGGAAGACCTCGAAGTTGGGGGCCATGGCGGCAACTACGGACATGAGGCAGTAGAAGGCAAGCGCCCAGAGCATCACCTTCTTGCGGCCGAAGCGGTCGCCCATCCATCCCGAGAGGATGGCTCCGAAGAAGAAGCCGAGCGGGGCAGCGGACCCCACCAGGCCCAGGCTGGCGTTGCTAAGGCCCCAGAGTTCCTGGATGCGCGGGAGCAGGAAGGCGACCACTGCACCGTCCATGCCGTCGAACGAGTAACCAAGGCCTCCAATAAGGAGAAGCTTGTAGTGTGGGCGACTGAGAGCCAGGCGGTCCAAGCGTGCTGTAAGTGACATTGGGGATTCCTGCCAGAGTGGGCCAAGTTGTTCATTTTGAGGGGGATGCACAAGTCTGTGCAGATGTGATGTAATCGAAATTACGCCAGAGTGTGAGGTAGGTCAATAGGTGGTGCAACAGGAAACCAACTCGTCGTCGGTCACTGAGTGGCTGGACAGCCGGGTGCAGGGACGAAAACTTGCTGCCCGCCAGATGCAGGTCATCGGCGTCCTCCGGTCCCAGCCCCGGCTTGCCTCCTACGGTTCAGTCAGCGACATCGCGGCAGCGGCGTCGTCGAACGCTTCCACGGTGACCAGAACGGCGCAGGCGCTGGAATTCAAAGGCTGGGCCGACTTCCAGTTCGAGCTCCGCTCGCGGTTCCTGGCATCCCTGAGCGCCCTCGAAGTTGCGGCCGAGCACAACGGCCACATCAGCAGCCCTGCCCAGGCCGCCGTCTCCACGGACCGGGCCAACCTCGCCCACCTGGAGCGCACGCTGGACCCCGCTACCGTCCGTTCCATCGCGGAATTGATCGCGGGGGCGCGCCAGACCCTGATCGTCGCCGCGGGCAGCTACGCCATCCCGGGCAAGGCACTGGAGCACAACGCCGTCATTGCCGGCTACAACGTCCGGCTGCTCGACGCCGACGTCGCCGCACTCACAAATACTCTCGCGAGGGTGACCTCGGAGGACTTTGTGATCGCGATCAGCCTGTGGCGGGTTTATGACAGCACGGTGCGGGCCATGGAGATCGCCCACAATGCGGGCGCCGCCATCGCTTCGATCACGGACAGCGCGGGGTCTCCCGTGGCGGAGCATGCCGAGCAGAGGATTGTCGTTCCCACTGAAGGTGCGGGCTTCTTCCCGTCGCTGACCGGGGCCGTGGCGGCGGTGCAGGCGATCGCCGTCGAACTCGCTTCGCTGGACCGGGAGCGGTCCAATAAAAACATCGCCGCGTCGGAACGGACCTGGGACCAGATGCGGATCATGCATCCGCGCTCTAGCTCCTAGGACCGGGAACTACTTACCCGCCAGAAGGGACCCAGGCATTGCGCTGAGGGCTGCCCTGCCCTCGGGCGGCGTCGCCCCGGCAGCGCATACAGTGTGGACATGACCCACGCCGAGAACGAGACCACTATCAGCCGTTCACCGGAAGATGTCTACGCCTTCCTGGCCGACGGGTTGAACAACGCGGCCTGGCGTTCCGGAGTCCAGGCCATTTCACTAAAGAGCGGCCAGGCGGGAGCCCTCGGCGCTGTCTACCGGCAGACGCTTGCGGGGCCAGGCGGGCGGTCCATTCACGGCGATTACGAGATCACTGCAGCGGACCCCTCCAGGCTTCTCGGCTTCCAGGTGGTCGCCGGTCCCGCCAGGCCAACCGGTGCCTACCACCTCACCCCCGCGCCGGGCGGGACGGCGGTCCGGTTCACCCTGGACCTGCAGCCGAAAGGGCTCATGAAAGTCCTCGCTCCAATGGTCCAGCGCACCATGGAAAAGGAAGTCTCCCAACTGGCCAACCTCAAGGCTGTCCTCGAGGCCCGGTAAATCATGCCTCCGGCTGACCTTCCAGGGGCGAGACGTGGATCCGTGAGATCCGCAGCTTGTCCATCGCGGTGACGGTCAGCAGGTGTCCTGCCACTTCCACGCTGTCGCCCACCCGCGCCAGTCGGCCCAGCCGAGCGATAACGAACCCGGCCACTGTCTCATAGTGCCCTTCAGGCAGTTCAACACCGGAAGCCGAAGCAAACTCCTGAAGGATCAGCGCGCCGTCGACATCTCCTGAACCGTTGGCCTTGGTGACCTGGTCCTCGGGGTCCGCACCGGCGTCGTACTCGTCGTAGATTTCGCCCACCAGCTCCTCAACGAGGTCCTCCAGGGTGACGATCCCGTCCGTGCCGCCGTATTCGTCCACCACGAGTGCGATGTGCTGGCCCAGCCTCCGCATACGCGACAGGGAGGGCAGCACCCTGTTGGTCCCCGGCAGCGGGAGGATCTCCCGGACGATGTCCCGCACCAGCCCGTCGTCGTAGTTTGCATCCCGGGGCATAAGGTCGCGCAGATGGATGAAGCCGAGGACGTCGTCGGGCGTTTTGTCGATGACGGGATAGCGGGAGTACGGGCCGTCCCGGACCATGGTGCGGGCTGCCGCGATGGTGAGGTTGCCGTTGATGAACGTCACCTCGGTTCGCGGGCGCATCACCTCCTGCAGCGAGCGTTCCCCTGCCCCGAAGACGTCCGAAAGGATGATGCGGCTGTGTTCTTCCAGCGCCTCGCTCTGGGCCACCATGTCCCAGAGTTCTTCCGAGGTGACGCTTTCCTGCTTTGCATTTGGGTCGCCTCCAAGTAGCCTCACGACGGCGTCCGTGGACACGGAGAGCAGCCAGACGGCGGGCCGCATGATCTCGGAAAGGACATGCAGGGGAGGACCAAGGATCTTGGTGAAGCCGACGGCGCTCTGCATGGCGAGCCGCTTGGGTACCAGTTCGCCCAGCACCAGGGAGAGGTATGCCACGAGGAGCGTCATGCCGATGAACGAGGCGGGCTCGGCCGCGGCGCCGAAGCCGATGCCCCGCAGGAGGGGTTCGACGTCGGGCGCGATGGTCGAGGCGCCATAGGCCGCGGAGAAGAAGCCGGACAGCGTCACGCCGATCTGCACTGTTGAGAGGAACCGGTTGGGGTTCCCGGCCAGTGCTGCGATCCGGGCGCCGCGTTTTCCTGACTTCTCCATCCGGCGCACCTGGCTCTCGCGGAGGGACACCAGTGCCATTTCAGTGCCGGAGAAGACGCCGCCCAGCAGCACAAAGAAGAGGACCAACAGGAAATTGGCCAGGGTGTCGCTGTCCATGATCAGACACTACCCAACCGCGCTGCGGGGTGGGGTGCGGACGGAACGTGCGCGGGCACACGGCCTGACGGATCTAAAGATCGCCGCGTCTACAGCCTGTCTGCCAGCGACCGGCCCACAGTCCTTCCGGTGAAGAGGCAGCCGCCCAGGAATGTGCCTTCCAGCGCGTTGTAGCCGTGGGCACCGCCGCCGCCAAACCCGGCGGCCTCGCCGGCGGCGTAAAGGCCGGGGATGGGGGAGCCGTCCTGGCCGAGGGCCTGGCCGGTGAGGTCAGTCTGGATGCCGCCCAACGTTTTCCGGGTGACAACGTGCAGCCGCACGGCAATCAGCGGTCCGGCCGCGGGGTCCAGGATGCGGTGCGGCTTCACGGTGCGGAACAGCCGGTCACCGAGGTAGCGGCGGCTGTTGTGGATGCCCGTGACCTGGATGTCCTTGGAATAGCGGTTCTGGACTTCCGCGTCACGTTCCTCGATCTGGCGCCGCAGGTGCTCGTAGTCCAGGAGCGGTTCGTCGGTGAGGCCGTTCATGCCCTTGACCAGTTCGATCAGGTTGTCCGCCACCACGAAATCGGCGCCGTGGTCCTTGAACGCTTCGATGGGAGCAGGGGCGCCGCGGCCCAGCCGGGCCTTCAGTAACAGCTTCAGGTCCCGGTTGGTGATGTCCGGGTTCTGCTCTGAACCGGAAAGGGCGAACTCCTTTTCGATGATTTTCTGGGTGAGGATGAACCAGGAATGGCTGTACTGCCGGATATCCGGGGTGGTCCGCAGCAGCTTGAGAGTGCCCAGTGTGTCATAGCCGGGCAGGCCGGGTGCGGGAAGCCGGCGCCCCAGGGCATCGAACCAGAGCGACGACGGCCCGGGCAGGATCCGGATGGCGTGGTCCGGCCAGACAGGGTTCCAGTTCTGGATTCCTTCCGTGTAATGCCACATGCGGTCGCGGTTGACCAGCCGGACGCCTGCCTGGTCTGCGATGTCCAGCATCCGCCCGTCCACATGCTGCGGCACGCCCGTGATCATCTTCGCTGGCGGAGTGCCGAGGCGCTGCGGCCACCATTTGCGCACCTGATCGTGGTTGCCGCCAATGCCGCCGCTGGCGATAACCACAGCCTGGGCGTGCAGCTCGAATTCGCCAGCAACATCCCGGTTGGAGGCGACGCCGCGCGGCGACGAATCGGGTGCCAGGATGCTGCCCCGCACTCCGGTGACCCTGCCGCCGTCGAACGCTAAACCGTCCACACGGTGGCGGAAATAGAACTTCACCCGCCCCGTCAGCGCAGCAGCCCGCGCCTTTTCGGCAAAAGGTTCGGAAATGCCGGTGCCCGTTCCCCACGGGACGTGGAATCTCGGGACCGAGTTGCCATGGCCGCCGGCCCTGCCATCGCCGCGTTCGGCCCAGCCCACCAGCGGGGTGAATTTGATGCCCTGTTCCTGCAGCCAGGGGCGCTTCTCGCCGGCCGCGAACTCGACATAGGCGCGTCCCCACTGCTGCGCCCATTCGTCTTCGGGATGCTCGCCGCCGAGCCGGTCCCACTGCGCCGAGCCCTGCCAGTCCTGCCACGCCAGCTCAAAGGAATCCTTGACCCGAAGCCTGCGCTGCATGGGCGTGTCCACCAGGAAGAGCCCGCCAAGGGACCAGTACGCCTGACCGCCCAGGTTTGCGCCGTTCTCCTGGTCGAGGATGACCACGCGCTTGCCGGCCATGACCAGTTCGTTGCTGGCCACCAGCCCGGCAAGTCCACCGCCGATGATAATGACGTCCGCGTCCATCGTGGTTCCTCCGGCTAAGGCCGCCAGGCGGTGACGAAGCCGCCGCGGGAATGGTCGTGTGGGGGCTGCTCGGGCTTGGCGCGGTGGGCGGGGTCAGCCGGACTGAGCGACAACGTGCGCCCGTAGGTTTCGCAGAGGTCCTGGACCGCGTGCCCTTCGCAGCGCCACCCTGCACCTGTCAACAGTTTCTCCGGGTCCGGCGGGTCGGCCCGGGCTAGGAGCTCGCTCATGGGCAGCCCGGTCTGCAGGCTGAAGTCGCGGAGCTTGGCTTCGAAGTCTTCTGTCTTGGGCAGCGGTACAGCACGCTCGATCACAGCGCGTGATCCCGGACCGGACAGCTCCATCACCTCCGACAGCACAGCCTTTTGGGCCGCGGAATTGAGGTAGGGGAGCAGGCCTTCGAGGACCCAGGTGGTGGGCTGGCCGGCGTCGAAGCCGACCGCCAGGAGGAGTGCCCGCCACGGCTCGGACAAGTCTGCAGCCAGGGTGATGAGCTCGCACGACGGCGGCGGCGACAGGCGTGCGAGCACGCCGGCTTTGAAGTCCAGGACGTTGGCGTGGTCGATTTCGAAGACCTGGCTTCTCTCGGGCCAGTCCAGCCGGTGGCTGCGGGTGTCCAGCCCTGCGCCGAGCACCACAGTCTGCCCCGTGGCCGGCCCGGACTGGAGGAAGTCGTCGATGAACCTGGTCCGCACGCCGATGTAGATCGAAGCGAGCAGGAGAGGCTGCTGCAAAGGCGACAAGGCCCCGGGATCGGAAGGCCACGACGTCGGGAAATCCACATGGGAATGGGCCGCCTCTACGAGCGCGGCAGCGAACCGGTCCTTCACCAGGGCATCGGGCCGGGAGGTTTCCACGGCCCGGCCCGCAGCCACGGCGAGGGCGGTCAAAGACACGCCCTGGTCCTCGAACTCCGTCATGTGGTGCCCCTCCTGCGGGTGGTCAATTCTCCTGACACGGAGCCTACCCCCGGGGACTGACACTCTCCTCCTGCTTCGCTCACAGCATGGCGCACGCCACCCATACAACACCGTCCCCGCTCCGAAGACTATGTGAGCGAGCGCCGTTGAAAGGACCAACCGCATGAACGAGAAGAGCCGGAAGGCACTCATCAGCGTCCCCATCGCCGTGGGGGCGGGGGTGCTTATTGCCGTGGCCGGAAGCCAGGGCGGCTCCACGATGGGCGGGCTGCCGGTGTTCGCGCTGGGGGTGGCTGCCGCGTTTGTGATCCAGTGGCTGGTGTTCGTTCCGTCCTACAAGGCGCAGACGGAAAAGTTCTACGACCTCACCGGCGCCCTGACCTATATCGCCATCACGGTGTTCGTGGTGCTGGCAAGCCCGGGCGTGGATGCGCGCGGACTGCTGCTGGCGGCCATGGTGGTCCTGTGGGCGGTCCGGCTTGGCAGTTACCTGTTCCGGCGGGTGATGAAGCACGGCAAGGACGACCGCTTCGACGAGCTCAAGACTGACTTCGCCCGCTTCCTGAACACCTGGACCCTGCAGGGCCTGTGGGTGGTGCTCACCGCTGCCCTCGCGTGGGTGGCGATCACCTCGGACAAGAAGGTGGGCCTGGACGGGTTCTTCTGGGTGGGGCTGCTGGTGTGGGCCCTGGGTATCGCGCTGGAGACGGTGGCGGACGTCCAGAAGACCCGCTTCAAGGCCAACCCCGCCAACAAGGGCCGCTTTATCAACACCGGCCTCTGGTCCAGGTCCAGGCACCCGAACTACTTCGGCGAGATCACGCTCTGGGTGGGCATCGCCATCATCGCCCTGCCCGTGCTGCAGGGCTGGCAGTGGGTTGCCCTGGTGTCGCCGGTGTTTGTGGCGCTGCTGCTGGTCCGGGGCAGCGGCGTGCCGCCCCTCGAGGAGAAGGCGGACAGGAAGTGGGGCGGCCAGCCCGACTATGAGGCCTACAAAAAGGACACCCCCGTCCTGGTTCCGAAGCTCACGTAGCGGGCTGGGATCAGGGCGTACGACGGCGGCACCCGGCCAGGTGCCGCCGTCGCGGTTCTTTTGTGGGCCGGAATTGGCAGCGTTAGCTCGATCCGGGCGCGGCCCGTGGGTACGGTGTCCTCATGCAGAAGATATCGATTGATGCCCTGGCCCGTCAGCAACTCGAAGCGGCCGTATCGGAATCCAGCGGACGTGCTTCAGACACGGTGTTCGGCGGCCACGAGAAGAGGCTGCGCCAGACCGTCATGGCCTTCCGTGCCGGCACTCAGCTCAGCGAACACCTGAACCCCGGCGAAGCCACAGTGTTCGTGCTCAAGGGATCCGTCTGGCTGAAGTCCGGCGGCGAGGCATGGCAGGGCAAGGCCGGGGACCTCCTGATCGTCCCGGACCGGATGCACAGCCTGGAGGCCGAGGAGGACTCGGCGGTGCTGTTCACAGCGGTGAAGCTGGACCGGTAAGCCACCGCCTCACCCTGCGGTGATCAGCTCACACAACACCGCTGCTTCGCTGATACCGGGTTCCTTGGTGGCAGTCAGCAGCGTCAGGGGACCCTGCCCGGCAAGGGTGCGGAGATGGTCAAGGGCTGTGGCTGCGGCAGGCTCCTGGAGTTCCGTCCGGTAGCGCCGGCTGAACTCATCGAAAAGCCGGGGATCGTGGGCGTACCACTTCCGCAGTTCGGTGGACGGGGCTACGCCTTTGCACCAGTCATCGAGACGCGCCTTTTCCTTGGTCAATCCGCGTGGCCAGAGCCGGTCCACAAGGACGCGGGTGCCGTCTGCCGGAAGCGGATCGTCATAGATCCGCCGTACCTTCACTGGATGCTGCATCGGCATGAACTGGCCTCCTTTGCGCGGCACCCCCCGTATCGGTTGATCCAATGTGGAGAAATCCCGCTCACCCAAACGCTAACTCTTCACTTGGGCCAGGGCTGGTGCCGGCGGGTTTCCGGCCGGGAACACCGGGCCGGCGAACGGGCGTTTGGCGCGCAGCTCCCCGTCCGTTCCGTGGGGGCGGACCTGCCTGACCACCCAGGGGACAAGGTATGCCCTGGCCCAGGACAGGTCGCTCGCCCTTGCCTGGCGCCAGCTGCTTGCCGGCAGGCTCTTGGGCTCCAGGGGCTGCAGGGTGTGCGGGACGTTGAGGGCTTCCAGTACCGCCATGGCGACGGTGTGATGTCCCAGCGGCGAGAGGTGAAGCCGGTCAGGGTCCCACATCCGGCGTTCCCTGAGTTGGGTCAGCGCCCACAGATCTGCGATGTGTGCGCCGTGGCGGGCAGCAAGGGCGCGGACGTTTTCGTTGAAGATGGCCACCTTCGCACGGTTGCGGCCCAGGACCAGGGTGGAACCCCAGTCCGGTCCGGTGAACAACACGATCGTTGGGCCTGCCTGAGCCAGTTGGCTCACACCGGCCTCGAGTCTTGCTGCCAGCTTGTCCGGATCAGTGCCGTGAAACACCATGTCGTTTCCGCCGGCTGACAAGGTGACCAGGTCCGGCTGCAGGGCCAGTGCCTTGCCGATCTGCTGGTCCATGATCTGCTGCAGCAACAGGCCCCGTACTGCCAGGTTGGCGTAGCCGAAATCGGCCCGGCCCGCAGCCAGTTCTTCGGCAACCCGGTCAGCCCACCCCCGCAGTCCTCCTGTGCTGGCCGGTTCCGGATCCCCGACCCCCTCGGTGAAGGAATCACCCAGTGCCACGTACCGGCTCCACGGGTGCACGCCGTCGTCAGTCTGCAGGCTTCGGGCAACGTTGCGGCGCTCCGCGCGGGAGGGCCGGGCGCCTGCTGGTCCATCATCCTGAACCAGACTCCGGGCAGCGGCTGGGCCACGCCACCTCATCGCCGTGCCTCCCTCCGGTGTGGAAGAACGTTCTTATATGGTGATAACCGTCTGACCCGCAATGATGTTCCCGTTCCTCCCGCTAAAGGCCCACAATCTTCTGCAGGGTCCGTGCATGGGCAACGACCCGGCTGGTGGCCTCTTGCCGGAGGCAACAGGATCTCCGATAGTTAGGGAAGAAGTTTCGACCGTGAAGTGCTGTGGAAGAAGCCGAAGATGGCCAACGGGGATGTCGAGAATAACGCCGGCTCCGTTGGTCCCGGAGCAGTCACCCTGATTCAGGGGACTTCATTCTGCATTTCGTCCTCCAACGGGGATATGGCAGCGGGCCTCCCTCACGGAGTGTTCTTCCAGGACACCCGCTTCATCAGTGATTGGGCCCTGAAAGTCCAGGGCCTGCCGGTTGAAGCGTTGTCGGCGAGTACGCCGGACCCTTTCCACGGCGTCTTCGTCGGAAGGGCCCGCAGGCCCGATCATGCCGATACCTCCCTCCTCATTGACCGGGAACGAAAGCTGGGAACAAGCCTGACGGAGATAGTCACGGTGCATAACTACTCCAGGATTCCGCAGCACTGCCACGTGGAGCTGTTTGTTGACGCCGACTTTGCCAGCCTGTTCGAGGTGAAGGAAGGTAAGCGGGTTCCCCGGCACCGGTCGCGTCGATGCATTCAGGACGGAGTAACGCTGGAGTCAGTGCGGGAGGGCCACACCCGGCGCATCACCGTCGCCTGCCCTGGTGCCACGGTCGAGGGGGACAGGCTGGTGTTGGCCGCCACCATCGAAGCCCACGGGCACTGGTCATTCACCATCTCGGCCACACCCCTGCTGGAAGGGACTGCCGGGGAGCCGGACGCCGAAACAGGCGCGCCCGCAGCCGATGCCGTCCGCCGTGTCATGGAATGGCGCAAGTCCATGCCGACGGCCAACCTGCGGAACCGCTCGGTGGAGAAGATCATCCGGCGCAGCCAGGAAGACCTGGGGTCCCTTCGCATTTTCAACCCGGAGCACCCTGACCGGGCTGTGGTTGCTGCAGGTGCACCCTGGTTTATGGCACTGTTTGGCAGGGACAGCCTCCTTGCCTCTTTTATGTCCCTGCTCCTGGATCCTTCCCTGGCGAAGGGGACGCTCCTGACCCTGGCGGATTACCAGGGAACAAAAGTGGATGCAGCCTCCGAGGAAGAGCCGGGGAAAATCCTCCATGAAGTACGCCTCGGCGCCAGCGCCGGGCTCGCACTGGGCGGCAGCGGCGTGTACTACGGGAGCGTCGACGCGACCCCGCTGTTCGTCGTCGTCCTGGCCGAGCTGAGCAGGTGGGGGCTTGACGATGACGCCACCCGCCGGCTGCTTCCGGCGGCAGACCGGGCCATCCGGTGGATGGAGGACTGTGGTGACAGCGACGGCGACGGCTTCATCGAATACCAGCGGAAAACGGAGAAGGGCCTGCGCAACCAGGGCTGGAAGGATTCCGCGGACGGAGTGAATTTCGCGGATGGGTCCCTCGCGGAGCCGCCCATCGCCCTCTGCGAAGTCCAGGGGTATGCCTATGCCGCCTACCTCGGCAGGGCGCTGATGGCGATCGCCGCGGGTGACGGAGCCACGGCGGATGCCTGCCTGGCCAAAGCGTCCACACTTAAACGAAAATTCAACGACCAGTTCTGGCTCCCGGACCGCGGCTATTACGCGATCGCCCTCGACCGGGACAAGAAACCCGTCGACGCCCTGGCTTCGAACATGGCCCATTGCCTGTGGACCGGAATCGTTGATGACTCCAAGGCGCCGCAAGTGGTGGAACACCTGATGTCCCCCGAAATGTTCACCGGGTGGGGGATACGGACACTGGCATCGAACATGGGAGCCTACAATCCAGCCAGCTACCACAACGGATCAGTGTGGCCCCACGACAATGCGATCGCCGCCGCAGGGCTGATGCGGCACGGCTTCGTCAAGGAGGCCCGGAAAGTGGCGTACTCCCTGCTGGAGGCGGCGGACCGTTTCGGCGGGAGGCTGCCGGAACTCTTCTGCGGACTGGACCGGGCGGCCTACCCTGACCCCGTCCCGTACCCTGCTTCCTGTTCCCCGCAGGCCTGGGCGTCGGCCGCCCCCGTCCAGCTCATCCGGACCCTGCTGCGGTTCGATCCCGGGCTGCCTTGGGACGAGGTCTGGCTTGCACCCACATTGCCCCCGCACAACACGTACTTCCACTTCGAGAATGTCCCCTTTTCCGGCGATGACAACCGGCTCTCAATCCACATCGACGGTGAAACAGTCAACGTCCGGGGCCTGCCCGAAAACATCAGGCTGCGCCGTGAGCCGCGCCCGCCGCTGAACGAACTGGTCAAGATGCGTTCGGCCCTGGCCACCGACTAAGACTGGCGCCGGCCTGGCGCGGAACCGTCACAAGCTATCCCTTCGCCGCGTACGCCTTCGGCACGGAACACGGGGGAGACGGCGTCGTCCGGCTGCGCCAGGCTCGGCAGGTAAGGCGCCGGCCCCTAAACGAGTACCGGCTACTCGTGCCGCACCCGGAGGGTGTTGCATAAGCTTGCTGCACAGCGCAGTTGAGATTCACGGCGCTGAGGTCTCCGCCCGTTGAACTTCCTGAGGGCATTCTCAGGTACCAGGCCGGGGCCGGCGACGAGAGTGTCCGTCTGAGACCACGGGCACCACCCCCCAGCCGTCGCCGGCTCCTTTCTTTGGGTTCGCAAGAGGCAGAAGCGTTAGCAGGTGCCCGCCGCCGGATAGCCGTAAAGCACGTAGCCAGATGCCGGAAAACAGGTAAGCCGCGTGCAGGGTCCCGCGCCTAAACTGAGCCATGGATGCGATCCCGGCGGTGTTCCTTATTTTTGGTGTGGCATTGGCCTGGCTGGGCTTGACCGTATTCGTACTCCTTAGGCTGCGGCGCCGCAGGCATGGATCGTCGCTGGTAGCAACAGCATCCCCTCCTGCGGACCCCACAGTGAGCCACGTTCACAGGCCCTGGCGCCGCATCCACCCCGCAACGGGCCACCCGCCGGGGCGGCGGCGCGGAATGGGTGCCAGGGGAATCCGCAGTTGAGCCCGGCTGGAGCGGGGCGGACCACTACCGGGATGCAGCGGCTCGGAGTCATTCCAACGGTCTAGTGCAGGCTCTCGCGCTCGCCGACAGGCCGCGGGCTCTTCCACGTGGACTCGCGCGGGCCCGGCGGGTAGGCCGCCGTCTTCCCCGCCCAAGCGATCACCAGCGCTGCAAGAACCGGAATCGCAGCCGCTGCGGGAACCAGCAAAGGCCCGGCAACAACCAGCGAGGCCGAGCCGTAGAGGGCGCCGATAGTGATGCCCAGCTGGATGGTCAGGACCGTCAGCCCGTTGGCTGCGTCCTTGTTCTCACGGCCGGCCCGGAGGATGGCGGACTGGTTGTAGATGCCGATGGCCCCCAGCCCCGCGCCCCACACGGTCATCAAAGCCAGGGCGAAGAAGAGACTGCCACCCACAAACGGCAAGGCAAGCATCGAAGCCGCAATTGCCGCCGTCGTCATCAGCAGCGAACGGCGCGGGTGGGAATCCACAGTCATGCCCGCGATCCAGATGCCCAGCAGGCCGGAGACGCCCAGGACGGTGAGGGAGAGGCTGATGGCGTAGTCGGGCAGGCCGGCTTCGCGGATGTACGGGGCGATATAGGTGAAGAGCGCGAAGTGCGCCAGGACAAGCAATGGCCAAGCGATGGCCACGGACTTCACGCCGGGCTGGGCGATGGCCGCGCGCATGGACGGACGGGCTTCCCCGGCGCCGCGCTTGACGGACGGGAGGAAGAAGAACCCCAGCACCGCGAGGGCCACACCGAACCCGGCGAGGGCAAGGAACGCTGAGCGCCAGCCGAGGACTGTGCCCAGCGCAGTGCCAATGGGTGCGCCGATTGCCAGGCCCAGGCTGTTGCCGCTGAACACAACTGCCAGGGCCTTGCCCACCTTGTCCGCCGGGACCACGCGGGCGACGTACGGGGCCATGGTGGTCCACAGGAGCCCGTGCGCCAGGCCGCCCACCAGCCGGGCCACCATCGCGAAGGTGAAGTCCGGGGCCAGGCCCACCAGCGCGTTGCTCAGGGCGAAGGTCAGGACAAGCGCCACCAGCAAGGGTCGCTTGGGGATGTTGGCCAGCAGCCGTGCGGCGGGCACCACGGTGACCACAATGACGGCGGCGTACGCCGCGGCGAGGTAGCCGGCCACCGGTTCGGACACGTTCAACCCGGTGCTGATCTGGGGGAGCAGGCCGGACGGGAGCAGCTCGGTGGTGATGGCGGTAAAGGCGATGGTGGCCAGGACCATCATGGCGGCCAGCGGAAAACGCTGGGGCGCCGGCGCGGAAATCGCGGAGGACATTAAGGGGTGTTCCATTCAAGGGGGAGGGAGAGTGGAACCGGACGCTTCTGGCCTAACAGTTCCTCTAACAAGTTTACCCGGTGAACTAAGGGCTTCCGTGCATGTTCCGGCGTGGCGCAGCGGACATCCAACTGGTGCCGGGGCCGGCTATGTGGTCAGCTCGGCGGCGGCGAAAGACACAGTGAAACGGGCGCACCAGATGCTGACCGAGGTGTAGTCGCCCAGGTTCGTCGCCGCCGGGATCTCATAGTTCTGGTTGCCTTTGTTGGCCTTGAGGGAGCCCAGGTCGAGATAGCGGCCGTCGTCGAAAAGGTACCAGCCTGCTGTTCCCTCAACCACCGGTGCATCAGTGAGCCATACGTGCAGATCGGGGCCGTCTGAGGTGTCCAGGCCTTCGAAGCGGAGGATCCGGCTTCCATCAGGGAGCTCGAGGATTTTCACCGTTCCCGAGCTGGCGTGTTCGTGGGAGATGAGTTGGCCTGTTGCCAGTTCCCGCGGAGCGGCGACGGCGGAGGGTGCGGGGCCGGCGGAGGGTGCGGGGCCCGCGGAGGGTGCGATACCGGCCGAAGGCGCAGCGCCGGCGGACGGAGTGGACGGCGTTTCCGCGGGTCCCTGCGACTGCGAGGCCGGGGCGGGGGCAACCGGAAGATCCTCGATGACTGTTGAGCTGGTGAAGATCCGCCAGGGCTGGAACAGGTAGAGGCCCGCCGCCACCACGATAGCGGCAATGAGA
>NZ_VHIJ01000052.1:0-4578 GCF_006680095.1 Pseudarthrobacter sp. B4EP4b
TTGCAGCAACTCCTCCCGCCCCCAAGCTGGAACTCCCGCCCCTGAAGCTGGGCCCCATCACCGTGGACACCCCGGTGATCCTGGCGCCGATGGCCGGCATCACCAACTCAGCGTTCCGCCGTTTGTGCCGCGAGTACGGCGGAGGCATGTACGTGGCGGAGATGGTTACGTCCCGTGCCCTCGTGGAGCGCACCCCTGAATCCCTGCGCATCATCTCCCATGACGACGACGAAAAGGTCCGCTCCGTCCAGCTCTACGGTGTGGACCCCGTCACTGTCGGCGCCGCCGTGCGGATGCTCGTTGAGGAGAACCGCGCGGACCACATCGACCTGAACTTCGGCTGCCCCGTCCCCAAGGTGACCCGGCGCGGCGGCGGCTCCGCCCTGCCCTGGAAGATCGACCTGTTCACCGCCATCGTGCAGACTGCCGTCAAGGAAGCGTCCAAGGGCAACGTCCCGCTGACCATCAAGATGCGCAAGGGCATCGACGACGACCACCTCACGTACCTCGACGCCGGCCGCATCGCCCGCGATTCAGGTGTGGCCGCCGTCGCCCTTCACGGCCGGACCGCCGCCCAGTTCTACTCGGGACAGGCCGACTGGTCGGCCATCGCCCGCCTGCGCGAGGCCCTGCCCGACATTCCGGTGCTCGGCAACGGCGACATCTGGTCCGCCGAGGACGCGGTCCGCATGGTCCGCGAAACGGGAGTTGACGGCGTGGTGGTGGGCCGCGGCTGCCAGGGCCGGCCCTGGCTGTTCGGCGACCTCCAGGCCGCCTTCGAAGGCAGCGACACCCGCTTCCGGCCCAACCTGCGCCAGGTGGCCGAGGGCGTCTACCGGCACGCGGAACTGATGGTGGAGACCTTCGGTGACGAGGGCAAGGCGCTGCGCGAGATCCGCAAGCACATCGCCTGGTACTTCAAGGGCTACGTGGTGGGCGGTGAACTGCGAACCCGCCTGGCGCTGGTGACCAGCCTCCAGGTCCTGCGCGACACCCTGGCCGAACTGGACCTGGAATCCCCGTATCCCGGCGTTGACGCCGAGGGTCCGCGCGGCCGTGCGGGGTCCCCCAAGAGGCCGGCCCTGCCCAAGGACTGGCTGGAGTCCCGTGCACTGAATGCGGCGCAGTCCGCCGATATCTCCGCAGCGGAACTGGACGTTTCCGGTGGCTGAGACGCGCACCGCCGCACCCGTGCTGCCGGGCTATGACAGCAATGATTCCGCCCGCTGGGTGGAGGAGCCCACCAAGAACGTCTACCGTTCCGACTTTGAGCGGGACCGCGCCCGGGTGCTGCATTCCTCTGCGCTGCGCAGGCTCGGCGCCAAGACCCAGGTGGTGGCGCCCGATACCGACGACTTCGTCCGGACCCGGCTTACGCACAGCCTCGAGGTAGCCCAGGTTGGCCGCGAACTGGGCCGCGCCCTGGGCTGCGATCCCGATGTCGTGGACACCGCCTGCCTGAGCCACGACCTCGGCCACCCGCCGTTCGGGCACAACGGGGAATCGGCGTTGAATGAAGTGGCGCACGCCATCGGCGGTTTCGAGGGCAACGCCCAGACCCTGCGCCTCCTGACCCGGCTCGAACCCAAGGTCCTGGGACCGGACGGCGCGCCTGCCGGCCTCAACCTGACCAGGGCAAGCCTGGACGCCGCGTCGAAGTACCCGTGGTCGGCGCTGGAAGCACCCGTGATCCACGGCCAGCGGACCAGCAAGTTCGGCGCCTACGAGGACGACCTGCCCATCTTCAACTGGATCCGGGAAGGTGCCCCCGAGCGCCGGTCCTGCCTGGAAGCCCAGGTGATGGACCTGGCCGACGACATTTCCTATTCCGTGCACGACGTGGAGGACGCCATCGTGGCCGGCCACTTCCAGCTGCGCTGGATGGACAACCCGGACCACCGCGCCCGCGTGGTGGGCTACGCCAAGCAGTGGTACCTGCCGCACAACGATCCGGCCGCGATCGATGCCGCCCTGGCCCGCCTTGAGGCCACGGACGTGTGGGTGCGGGAAGCGGACGGCAGTCGCAAGTCCATGGCCGCCCTGAAAAACATGACCAGCCAGCTGATTGGCCGGTTCTGCCAGAGCGCCCTGGAAACCACCCGAGCCGTATACGGTCCGGAGAACCTGACCCGGTACAACGCCCAGCTCATGGTTCCGGACGAGACGGTGATGGAGATCGCCGTGATGAAGGGCCTGGCCACCACCTTCGTGATGACCACGGAGCACCGCCAGCCCATCTACGAGCGCCAGCGCGAGGTGCTGCACGCGCTGGTGACGGCCCTGAGCGCCACCGGGGACCGGCATCTCGAGCCGATGTTCGCCGCTGACTGGCGGGACGCGCCCGACGACGGAGCTCGCCTTCGCGTGGTCATTGACCAGGTGGCGTCACTCACCGACGGATCGGCGCTGGCCATGTACGAACGCCTGGTGGGGAGCCTGCCGTCGCTGTGGTGAGGGTCGCCACATGGTTCCGGCCGCCGTCGTACCCCGGGACCGGATGGTCAGTGCCCGGAGCTAGGATTGCTCTGTGGCTGGGCTGATCAAACGTGAAGATATCGACGAAGTACGCCAGCGCACGGACATCAAGGAAGTGGTTGACGGCTACGTCACGCTCAAGGGCGCCGGGCTGGGAACCTTCAAGGGCCTGTGCCCCTTCCACGACGAGCGCTCGCCGTCCTTCACCGTCCGCCCGCAGGTAGGCCGCTACCACTGCTTCGGCTGTGGCGAGGATGGCGACGTCATCGCCTTTGTGCAGAAGCAGGACCACAGCTCCTTCCAGGAAGCCGTGGAGAAGCTTGCCGCCAGGATCGGCTACGAGCTGCGCTATGAGGACGGCGGCACCGGCCCGAACCGCGAGGAAGTGGGGCGCCGGCAGCGGCTGCTGGATGCGCACAAGATCGCGGACGAGTTCTTCCAGTCTCAACTGCTGACGCCCGGCGCCGCGGAGGCGAGGACGTTCCTGCACGGCCGCGGGTTCGACCGCGCCGCCGCCGAGCAGTTCGGTGTGGGCTACGCTCCGCAGGGCTGGGACGCGCTGCTCAAGCACCTCCGCGGCCGCGGTTTCACGGACGCCGAGCTGAAGCTCACGGGGATGTTTTCCGAAGGAAACCGGGGTATTTACGACCGTTTCCGCGGCCGCCTGATCTGGCCCATCCGGGATATCGCGGGGGACACTATCGGCTTCGGTGCCCGAAAGCTCTACGAGGACGACCAAGGTCCCAAATACCTCAACACCCCCGAGACCACCCTGTACAAAAAATCGCAGGTGCTCTACGGGATCGACCTCGCCAAACGGAGCATCGCCAAGGACCGGCAGCTGGTGGTGGTGGAGGGCTACACCGACGTGATGGCGTGCCACCTGGCGGGAATTCCGACGGCGGTGGCCACCTGTGGAACGGCGTTCGGCACCGAGCACATCAAGATCGCCCGCAGGCTGCTTTCGGACGACGGCACCGGGGGAGAGGTCATCTTCACCTTCGACGGCGACGCCGCCGGCCAGAAGGCGGCCCTGCGCGCCTTCGAGGAGGACCAGCGGTTCACAGCGCAGACCTACGTTGCCGTGGAACCCACAGGAGCGGACCCCTGCGACCTGCGCCAAAGCAAGGGCGACGAGGCGGTCCACGCACTGGTGCAGTCCCGCCGGCCGCTGTTTGAGTTCGCCATCCGCACTACCCTCAAGCAGTTCAACCTGGACACCGTGGAGGGCCGCGTGCAGGGCCTGAAAGCCTCCGTCCCCGTGGTTGCCGCTATCCGCGACGCGTCCACCCGTACCGGCTATTGCCAGGCCCTGACCGGGTGGCTGGGCATGCCGGACCCCAACGAGGTGCTGCGCCTGGTTACCGCCGCGGTGAAGCGGGGCGACCAGGGCGGCCCTGCCGCTTCCGGCCCCGGGGCTGCCTCCCGCCCCGCCCAGCCGGGCGGACCCGGCGTAGCTGCCGGGCCGCCGTCGGGCGCTGTGCCCTCCTTCCACCGGCCGGACCCGCGGGACCCGGTGGCCTCCATGGAGCGCCAGGCGCTGGAAGTGGCCCTCCAGGAACCCGCCCTGCTGGCCGGCGGAGTGTGGGACCGCTTCGCCGCCGCCCGTTTCGCCACCCCTGCCTTCCAGGCCGTCCACGACGCCATGCGTGCCACCGGTCCGGGCCTCACCGTTGATCCGGTGCGCTGGGTGGAGCACGTGATGGAGGAAGTTCCGGAGCCGCTGCGGCCCCTGGTCTCCGAGCTGGCGGTGGTGCCGCTGCCGGCAAATACTGAGGAGGCGGTGCAGAAGTACTGCCGGGACATCCTGTCACGGCTGTTCGAGCTGCAGATCACCAGGGTCAAGGCGGACAAGATGGGGCAGCTGCAGCGGCTGGACCCGGCGGCCGATCCTGAAACCTACCAGCGGCTCAACCGGGAGCTGATGACGCTCGAAATGGAACGCCGTGCGCTGCGCGCTGACGCGTAGGAAGGCTCCCATACCCGTCGTGGGCGGCCTCGATTTCGTTTCCACGGCGGGTGTTTGCTAGGCTAATACCCGCTTCATTCCTCCTTAGCTCAATTGGCAGAGCATTCGACTGTTAATCGAAGGGTTGCTGGTTC
>NZ_VHIJ01000052.1:5167-61499 GCF_006680095.1 Pseudarthrobacter sp. B4EP4b
TCAATTGGCAGAGCATTCGACTGTTAATCGAAGGGTTGCTGGTTCAAGTCCAGCAGGAGGAGCAACCCAAAAAATCCCCGTTCCTTCCCTTGGAAGGAGCGGGGATTTTTCTTTCAGACAAAGTCCATCTCCACCTGCAGGAAGCGCTCTGCCTCCGCGATCGCGGCCAGGAACGCCTCCTTTTCGGTGGGTGACTTGCGCGGCTGGCGCGGGTTCCATTCGTGCGGTGCGGAATGGACACGTACGAATCCTGTTTCCGGCGGCGCATAGAAGATGCCGAACCTCTGCACGGGCCATTCCGGAGAGGTTTCGGGGGCCACCAGGAGCGCTGCGTTGAAGGCCGGGTTAAACCACTGGGCGATCGGCCGGCGGCGGTCTTCGGTGAATAGCCCGGCCGCATAGAGGGCCGCCGACTGCTCGCCGCTCTGGGCACACAACCGCTCCCACCACAGTGGCAGTATCCCGGTATCGCACCGTTGCCACGTGGCCGGGAGCTGCGGTTGATCCTGCCAGCTTGGCACAAACAACATTTTATCGCGGCAGGGGCGTCCAGCGGCAGACGGCGCGGTACCGGCACGCAGACGCGAAAGAAGGCCTAGGGACGGTTCCAGGGGCCGGGGTTGACCCGGTAGAGCAACGCGGAGCCAACCAGCATGCCCAGCACAATGCCCATGGCGGGATTGCCCAGGGCGCGCCCCGCGAAATAGCCCACGACGGCGCCCAGCACCGCCCCGAGGAAGAGTCCCCGGCGGTTCCGGTGCGGCTTGCGCCTGGCAGGATTCTTTGGCATCAGGAGGGCATCGGCAGTCAGTGGATGGATGGGACGGTCCGCGGCCGGACCACGAGCCACAAAGCCGCGATGGCCAGCAGGATGCAGGCGGCCTGGACGGCGCCCATCGGGGTGGCGCTGGTGATGCCCAGCCAGCCGACCACCGGCGAGATGAGGCCGGCGGTCAGGAAGGTCGCGGCACCCAGCAGCGAGGCGGCAGTGCCGGCCTGGCCCGCATGGCCGGCCAGGGCGAGGACCTGGACGCAGGGGAACATAAAGCCCGTGCCCATGATGTAGAACCACAGGGGAACCATAACGCCCCACAGTCCCAGCCCGAGCTGGTCGAACACCACGATCAGCAGTGCCATCAGGAAAGTCCAGGCGGTGGCTCCGGCAAGGATCCACTGCGGCGGCACCCGGCGGATGAGGCGGGAGCTGGTCTGGATGCCGGCCACGATGCCCAGTGAATTGATGCCGAAAAGCAGGCCGTACTCCTGTGCTGAGAAGCCAAACACGTCCTGGAACAGGAAGGGGGAGGCCGAAAGGTAAGTGAACAGCCCGCCGAAGTTCAGGCCGGCCACCATCAGCAGGCCAACAAAGATCCTGTCGCTGAACAGGATGCCGTAGCGCTGGCGCATCGTCATGCCGCTCTGCCGGCGTTTTTCCGGGGGCAACGTCTCGCGGACCAGGAACAGGGCGGCGACAATGACCAGGGTGCCGTATGAGGCAAGGAACACAAAGATCCCAGGCCACGCCATCACCAGGAGCAGCTGTGAACCGATCACGGGAGCCAGGATCGGTGCCAGCCCATTGACCAGGGACATACGCGAAAACATCTTGACCATGGCGTAACCGGAGAAGAGGTCCCGCACCATGGCCATGGCCACCACACCTCCGCCGGCTGCTCCCACACCCATCAAAACGCGAAAGATGCCCAGGGTAGTGATGTCGGTGGACAGCGCGGCGCCAAGCGAGGCCGCAATATGCAGTGCCGTCGCCAGGATCAACGGCATCCGCCGGCCCGCCTTGTCGCTGAATGGCCCCACCACGAGCTGGCCGAAGGCAAAACCCACCGTGGTCCCGGCCAGGGTCAGCTGGACCTGGGCTTCGGTGACGCCCAGGCTCGCCTCGAGGGCGGGAAAGGCTGGAAGGTAAAGGTCGATCGTGAACGGACCCAGGGCAGTGAGGGCGCCGAGCAGGACGATGTACAGGAGTTTGCGGCGGCGGCTCAACAGATCGCCCGGATTGCTGGGAGTGGTCACGATGATCAATCCTAGGCCCGGGATAACAGATTTTTGCAGCGTTGTAGGCCGCGCCGTCCGGCAAGCCCCGGAGTCCGCCATTGAACTGAATGATACTTTTGGGGGCGGGGACGGTGCAGCTGCACTCTCCCGCAGCACATGGAAGCCGAATCCACCATGAAACAGTAAGGCGGGACCGATGAGCGGACGTCACAGCGGGCGGACCAGCCAGGGAGTGCGCATCGCCGCGCTGCCCGGGACGCTTAAACTCCTTTTCCGGTTGGCGCCCCGCCAGCTCAACGACGAGATCGCCTTCGCAAAGATTGAGCTGAAGCGTAAAGGTGTCCAGGTTGGAGTTGCTTCCGCTTTCCTCGCTGTGGCCCTGGTCTTTGTCCTCTTCCTCGTGGTGGCACTGATCGTTGCCGCCATCATGGGACTGGCCACCATCATGCCCGCCTGGCTGGCCGCACTGCTGGTTTCCGCGGCGTTCCTGCTGATTGCACTCATTGGCGGACTGATCGGCGTCAGCAGGTTCAAGAAGGCCATGCCGCTGCTGCCGGAGGAGACCATCCGCGGCATCAAGCACGATATTGGCGTTGCCAGGGAGGGATCTGCCTTCAACCCTGCGGTCCTGGACCCCCAGAGTCCCGAGGCAAAAGCTGCCAAGGCAGCCAAGGCGGAAGCCGCTGCGAAGGCCAAGGCTGAAAAGGAAGCCAAGGCCGCAGAGCATAACAAGGAATTCCCGCAGGCCTCCGAGCCGGAAATCGCCCGCCGCCTCGGCCAGCGCCGCCACCACCTCGCCGAAGTCCGCGACGACCTCGGCGATGAACTCGATGTCAAAACCCAGGCCCGGTTCCTTTTGGCTGCTGCGCAGGTCAAGATGCGTGAGGGCCAGGTTCTGGCCGTCCGGGGCAAAGACCTCGCCGCGAGCCGGCTGGCCGGTCTCTCGGAATCCACCGGAGGCCTGGGTGCGCGGTGGAAACCTCTGACTGCCCTTGCGGCCGCCGGGACCGTGTTGGTTGTGCTGGTCCGAAAGCTCCTCCGGACGTACTAGCCCCGGCCACACTCAGGCTGCTCCGGCAGCCCGGCAAGACAAAGGCAGTGGCAGTGAACAGGGACACGAATCGTTAGTACGCGCCGCAGGGCAGCAGGAAGGAAAGGGGACGGGATGAAGTTCATCGGTGCCGGCTCCCGTCCCGGCCGCCCCCAGGTCGACCACGACCGCGTCTTCACCATCCCCAACCTGCTCACCGTTGTGCGGTTTATGGGCGTGCCGCTGTTCATTTGGCTGGTCTTGGCACAAAAGCAATACGCCGCAGGCGTGGTGGTTTTGGCGGTTATGGCCGGAACGGACTGGATCGACGGGTACGTAGCCCGCCGCTTCGACCAGGCCTCGAAGCTCGGACGGGTCCTGGATCCCATCGCCGACCGCCTGGCTCTGATCGCCGTCGCCGTCACGCTGGTGATTGCCGGCGTCGTCCACTGGCTCTACCTTGCCGCGCTGGTAGTCCCGGACGCCATCCTGCTGGCCCTGACGCTGTCCTTCTTCCGCGGCCACCCGGATCTTCCGGTCAGCATTGTGGGAAAGGTCCGCACCGGCCTGCTGCTTCTGGGCACTCCGCTGCTGGTCCTCTCGCGACTGGATACGAAATTCTCTGATGAGCTGTTCGTGGCAGCGTGGATTGTGCTGGGCCTGGGCCTGATCGGCCACTGGATAGCCGCCTACAACTATTTCTGGGCCATTCTGCGCAAGGGCAGAAGGCTGCATCACGACGGCGGGACCGCCTGATGGTCTGGCTCGCCGTGGTACTCGCGGTGCTGGGTGCGTTCTGCCTGGCTTTGGGTGCGCAGCGCCAGGGCAGTGCGGTCAAGGCCGACACCGGGGGATTGGCCCTGAGCTCGAACGGGTTCCTCCGCCTGTTGAGGAACCCGCGCTGGGTGTTCGGCCTCCTCCTGCTGGGTGCCGGAATGGCGATGAACGCTGTTGCCCTTGTCTCGGCCCCGCTGACCGTCGTCCAGCCCATCGGGGCCATCGCGCTCGTCATCACCACCATCATCAATGCCAAGGACCAGGACCTGACGATCAACCGGGCAACGGTGGTTGCCATCTCAGCCTGTGTGACAGGCTCGGCACTCTTTGTCATCCTCGCGGTCAACGTCACCCAGGAAAACCACCACGTAAGCTTCGCCGACGAACTGACGATCGTCCTGCTGCTGGCCCTCGCCGTCGGACTCTTCGGCACTTTGGCAGTCATGTTCAAGCACCGGATCAACGCCTTCGTCTACATCCTGGGGGCCGGGGTGCTCTTTGGATTCGTAGCCGTACTCACCCGGATCATCGGCAAGCACCTGCTCGATCCCAACGGGCTCTTCCTGCTGAACGTGCAGTGGTACTCAGTGGTGGCCCTCATCGCCGCAGGTGGACTGGGGTCATGGTTTGTCCAAAACGCCTACTCCTCAGGGCCGCCGGACCTGGTCATCGCAGGACTCACCGTGATTGATCCCTTAGTGGGAATCGCCATCGGGATTGTCATCCTCGGCGAACTCCGTCCGGATGTGCACGCCGTAATGGCCATTGCCATGGGAACTGCCGCATCCCTTGCTATCGTGGGGGTAATCGCCCTTTCCAGGCACCACCCCGAGGTCACCAAGCGCAAGAAGGACGCGCCGCGGGCCGCGGGCAAGCCAACCCTGTAGTCCTGTCCGCCCTTCCTGTCCATCCAGTCCCTTCCAGCCAGCAAATACACGAGGCCCCGGCGCCAGCCGCGGCCGGCCGTGCTGTCAGTACACGCTGTCCGCACCGTGACCATCAGGAGCCCTCCACGTGACCACGCCCGCAGACCAGCGACCCCTGACCATCCTGATAGCTGCCGACACCTACCCGCCGCACATCAACGGCGCAGCCCAGTTCGGCTACCGCCTGGCGAAGGGAATGTCCGGCCGCGGCCACAACGTGCACGTGCTGGCCTGCCGTGCGGACAACGGCAAGAGCTTCACCGAGTTCCGCTCGGAGGCAACCGTCCACCGGCTCCGCTCGCACGGGGTCCCCACGCACGAGTACTTCCGGATCTGCTTCCCCTGGGAAATCAAGAAGGAAATCAGCCTCCTCTTCGACCGCGTCCAGCCCGATGTGGTGCACATCCAGAGCCACTACATGATCGGCGAGCACGTCCTCTATGAAGCTGTCCGGCGCGGCATCCGCATCGTTGCCACCAACCACTTCATGCCGGAAAACCTCAACCCGTTCCTTCCCTTTCCCCAGTGGTTCAAGAACATTATCGGGCGCATCTCCTGGAAGGACATGGGCAAGGTCATGGGCCAGGCCGATGTGGTGACCACCCCCACCCCGCTGGCGGCCAAAGCCATGCACCAGCATGCCTTCCTGCGCAAAGTCCTTCCGCTGTCCAACGGCATCGACTCCGCCGCCTACGAACTGCAGCCCGGCGAACAGATCGAACCGCACGCCCACCCCACCGTGTTGTTCGTGGGCCGCCTGGCGGAGGAAAAGCATGTGGATGTGCTGATCGAGGCCATCGGCAAGACGCCCGCAGAGCTGAAGGTTCACTTGGAGATCGTGGGCGGCGGCGAGGTGCGGTCCAACCTCGAAAACCTCGTCCAGCGGCTCGGGCTGGGGGACCGGGTGAAGTTCCTGGGCCTGGCCAGTGACGAGGAGCTGCGGAAGGCCTACATCCGGGCGGACCTGTTCTGCATGCCCGGCACAGCAGAGCTTCAGTCGCTGGTCACCCTGGAGGCGATGTCGGCGTCCACCCCGGTGGTATTGGCAGACGCCATGGCCCTGCCGCACCTGGTCCGCGACGGCGAGAACGGATACCTGTTCACCCCCGGTGACAGCGACGACCTGGCCAAAAAGATCACCCTGATCCTGGAGCTGCCCGCGGACCAGCGCGCAGCCATGGGCCAGGTCAGCCGGCAGATGGTGGAACCGCACAGCATCCAGGGAACCCTGCAGACCTTCGAGGACCTCTACCGCGGCGCCGGATTCGAAGACAAGGTGGTCTAAACGCCTTCCGGGGTTTGCTAGAGTGTTTTTGCCCTGCTGCCGACCACTGTTGGTGGAAGGTTCGGGGCATCAAGGGGCTATAGCTCAGCTGGTTAGAGCGCGGGACTCATAATCCTAAGGTCCTCGGTTCAAGTCCGAGTAGCCCTACTTTCAACACCGCGGAAACCGCGGCCGGTGCACATCGCCGGCCGCGGTTTTTCTTTCTTGCGGCCAAAACAGGGACGCCCATCACGTCCCGCACTGTTCCTGGTAACGCCCCATCACCTCCCGCAACATTCCGGCGAACGCCCCATTAGTGTTTCGAGCTTCCCTCGGTCGGTCCGAACACGTGCCTGGCGCAGCCGCCGTTGAGCCCTCTCTCCCAAGTGATAGAGCCATGCTCCAAAACCTGCAGGAGGTGATGGGGCGTTTGGGGGAGGAGGCATGTCCTTATACAGGCCTTTCGAAAGAGCCCCGGATGCGGTATGTTACTGACCAGTAACATACCGTGCTCATTCCGCGAGCCCCGGTCACCGCTGATCACTTGCGAGGTAACCATGTCCACGTCCGATTCCAACCTCAGCCTGCCCTACGCCGACGGCGACTTCTATGCCTTTGAACAGATGCTGAGCGCCAAAGAGCAGGACCGGCTGGCGGAGGTCAGGGACTTCCTGGCCCGCGAGGTCAAGCCCATCGCCGTGGACTGCTGGAACCGTGGCGAATTCCCCATGGAGCTGATTCCGAAGCTCGCCGGAATCGACCTGGTCAGCCCGGTCCGGCGGCAAGGGCACTCCAACCTCTTCGCCGGCCTGATGCACGCCGAGGTGACCCGTGCCGACGCTTCCATCTCCACTTTTATGGGTGTGCACGACGGACTCTTTACCGGTTCCATCGAAGCCCTGGCCTCCCAGGAGCAAAAGGACGCCTGGCTTCCCGACATCTATTCACTTCGGAAAATCGGGGCTTTCGGCCTGACCGAACCGCTGGGCGGATCGGATGTGGCCGGCGGGACCCGCACCACTGCCAAGCGCGAGGGGGACTCCTGGATCCTCAACGGCGCCAAGCGCTGGATTGGTAACGCCACCTTCTCTGACTGGGTGGTCATTTACGCACGCGACGTCGACGACAACCAGGTCAAAGGGTTCCTGGTGGACACCACGCTGGAGGGCTTCAGCGCGGCGAAGATCGAGAACAAGATCGCCCTCCGGACCGTCCAGAACGCCGACATCACCCTGGAAAACGTGGTAGTCCCGGACTTTTACAAGCTGGCGCACGCCAACAGCTTCCGGGACGTCAACAAAGTCCTCAAGGTCACCCGCCTTGGGGTCGCCTGGCAGGCTGTGGGCCAGCAGCTGGCAGCCTTCGACGTGGCGCGCCGCTACGCAGTGGAGCGCCACCAGTTCGGCCGGCCCCTTGCCTCCTTCCAGCTGGTCCAGAGCCAGCTCGTACAGATCCTGGGCAATGCCGTCAGCTCCATGGGCATGATGGTCCGGCTCTCCCAGCTTGAGGATGCCGGCGAGGCGAAGGACGAGCAGTCCGCCTTGGCGAAGGCCTTCACCACGGCCAGGATGCGTGAAAGCGTGGCCATCGGCCGGAACATCCTGGGCGGCAACGGCATCGTGACTGACTTTGAGATGGCAAAGATCTTCGCCGACGCCGAAGCCATCTACTCGTACGAGGGAACCCACGAGATCAACACCCTGGTGACAGGCCGGGCGATCACGGGAATATCCGCCATCGTCTGACCAGGCATGTCACCAGGTGGCTGGCCTCCGGCTGAGGTACGTCGCTGCCTGCTAGCCCAGCGGCAGCAGGATGGACGGCCGCAGGTCCATGACGAACTGCAGCGGATTGACGTAGTCGTCGCCGCGCCGGACGCCCCAGTGCACACAGGACGCGGCGGCGCAGTGGCCTGGCTTGAGCGTCCCGAGCACCTCCCCGGTGGCTACCATGCTGCCGGCGGTCAAGGTACTCTCCACGGGTTCGAAGCTGCTGCGTAATCCGTTGCCGTGGTCTATGGTGATCACCGGCCGGTCCACCACCACGCCCACGAAGCTGACGGTGCCCGCCGCCGGCGAAGTGACCTCTGCGCCGTCGGACACCGCCCCCAGGTCTACACCGCGGTGACCGCTGAGCCAGGGCTTGGGCGGCGGATCAAAATCCCGCAGCACGTTGGGGCGCGGGGCGAGCGGCCACCTCCACGACGGCGCTGCGACGGTGGCGGAAACTTCCGTCTGATGCGCCGCAGTGGAGGGTGCCGGGCCGAACGCCAGTACCTCTTCGGCCGGGGCCAAGGGGGCGGGCAGCAGGAGCAGGGCCGCAAGCAGTGCCGATGGTTTCATGAATCCAGCGTGCGCGGGTTGAAAAGCTGCCGGCAGGGCCAGGTTCCCGTATGTGGAAAAAGCACGTCGACGCCGTCGTCCAAACCTTTCTGCATGTCCTCCGCGTGCGGGGGCCTGTAGTACACTTGATGGAGCAGTTTGCTGCGCCCTCAACGCTTTCCGTCCAGCGTCTATCCCAAAGGTTCTTCCTACGGTATATGCCCCTGTCCGGCCTGCGTCGGCACATCTCATTCAGGAGTGTGGGGGAGCGGCGGCTGACTACGCGCGTCCAGCCCTTTTCGGAGGATCGGACTTCCTGCGGTCAGGACCACGGTCCTGATGGGAAGCACGATGGACGCCAGGAGCACGGCCCGCCCGGGCCACGCTAATCAACCGTCAACTATTGGCAGGGTAAGAAGCCCCAGGGGTTTCTCATGAATGACCTGCCGGAAGGAGCGTCGGCATGCCCGTCGTAACTATGCGCCAGCTGCTTGACAGCGGCGTCCACTTTGGACACCAGACCCGCCGTTGGAACCCGAAGATGAAGCGCTTCATCTTCACCGAGCGCAACGGCATCTACATCATTGACCTGCAGCAGTCGCTGTCCTACATCGACCGCGCCTACGAGTTCGTGAAGGCCACCGTTGCACACGGCGGCACCGTGCTCTTCGTCGGTACCAAGAAGCAGGCCCAGGAAGCAATTGCCGAGCAGGCAACCCGCGTGGGCCAGCCGTACGTGAACCAGCGTTGGCTCGGCGGTATGCTGACCAACTTCCAGACCGTCGCCAAGCGCATCCAGCGCATGAAGGAACTCGAAGAGATCGACTTCGACGACGTCGCCGGCTCCGCTTACACCAAGAAGGAGCTCCTGCTCCTCAAGCGTGAACTCACCAAGCTCGAGTCCAACCTCGGCGGTATCCGCAACCTGACCAAGGCACCCTCCGTGCTCTGGATCGTGGACACCAAGAAGGAACACCTCGCCGTTGATGAGGCCAAGAAGCTGAACATCCCGGTTGTGGCCATCCTGGACACCAACTGCGATCCGGACGAGGTCGACTTCCCGATCCCGGGCAACGACGACGCCATCCGCTCCGTGAACCTCCTGACCCGCGTTGTTGCCGACGCCGTTGCCGAGGGCCTCATCGCCCGCAACAACCGCGGCACCGGCGCCACGGAAGCTCCGGAAGAGCCGCTGGCCGAGTGGGAGCGCGAACTCCTCGAAGGCAGCAAGGCTGAAGAGGCTGCCGCTCCCGCTGCCGAGGAAGCCCCGGCTGCTGCCGAGGCTCCCGCCGCAGAGGCAGCTCCGGTTGCCGAAGCTCCGGCTGAAGACGCCAAGTAACACAAGTACATCCGGATTTCCCGGTGCCGCGTGCGGCGCCGGAGCAGCTGACAGGATGGCGGCCCACTTTCGTGGGCTGCCGTCCTGTCGGTCCGTACACCACAACACATTTCTAGACAGAGGGGTTCACATGGCGAACTACACTGCCGCGGACATCAAGGCCCTGCGCGAGCGCACCGGCGCCGGCATGATGGACGTCAAGAAGGCTCTTGACGAAGCCAACGGTGACGCCGAGAAGGCCATCGAAATCATCCGCATCAAGGGCCTCAAAGGCGCTACCAAGCGCGAAGGCCGCTCCACTGCTGAAGGCCTGGTGGCCGCAAAGGTCAGCAACGGCGTCGGCGTGATGATCGAAGTCAACTGCGAGACCGACTTCGTGGCCAAGGCCGACAAGTTCATCCAGCTGGCCGACAAGGTCCTGGCCGTTGCCGTCGAGTCCGGCGCAGCCGATCTCGAGACCCTGCTGGCCACCGAAGTTGACGGCAAGCCGCTCTCCGAGGTCGTCGTCGAAGAAGGCGCCGTCCTGGGCGAAAAGGTTGTTGTCCGCCGCATCTCCCGCGTTGAGGGTGCAACGGTTGACGCCTACCTGCACAAGACCTCCAAGGACCTCCCGGCCCAGGTTGGCGTGCTGTTCGCCGTCGACGGTGAAGGCGAAGCCGCTGCCACCGCCGCCCACGATGTTGCAGTCCACATCGCTGCCATGGCCCCGAACTACCTGACCCGCGAGGATGTTCCGTCCGACCTGGTTGAGTCCGAGCGCCGCATCGCCGAAGAGACCGCAAAGGCCGAGGGCAAGCCCGAAGCCGCACTCACCAAGATTGTGGAAGGCCGCGTGACCGGCTTCTACAAGGGTGAGGTGCTGGTTGACCAGGCATTCGCCAAGGACGCCAAGAAGTCCGTGGCACAGGTCCTCGAAGAGGCCGGTGTCAAGGGAACCGCGTTCACGCGTTTCCGCGTCGGCTCCTAGCCGGTACTGCAAGGGGGTGGCCACTTCGGTGGCCGCCCCTTTTGCATGCAACGGGCCAGTTCCGAGCATCGGCCCAAGCAGGATAATCTTTTTTCAGACCCCCAACCGGAAGGCATCATGGAAGCCGTCAACACTGTATTGCAGCCAGAGAAAAGTCGACGCCGGGTCCTCCTGAAGCTCTCCGGCGAGGTTTTCGGCGGCGGGAAGCTGGGCGTTGACCCGGAGACCGTCCGCGACGTCGCCAAGCAGATCGCCGCCGCAGTTCCCGAGGTGGAAGTGGCCATCGTGGTGGGCGGCGGCAACTTCTTCCGCGGCGCCGAGCTGTCCCAGAGCGGCATGGACCGTTCCCGGGCCGACTACATGGGCATGCTCGGAACTGTGATGAACTGCCTGGCACTGCAGGACTTCCTGGAGCAGGCCGGCGTCGAAACCCGGGTCCAGAGCGCCATCACCATGGGCCAGGTGGCTGAAGCGTACATTCCCCGCCGCGCCATCCGGCACATGGAAAAAGGCCGTGTGGTCATCTTCGGTGCAGGCGCCGGGCTCCCGTACTTCTCCACGGATACTGTTGCCGCCCAGCGTGCCCTCGAAGTCCATGCCGACGTCGTCCTGATGGCCAAGAGTGGCGTGGACGCCGTTTACACGGCCGATCCAAAGAAGGACCCGTCAGCAGAGCGGCTCGAAACGCTCAGCTACGACGACGCCCTGCGCCGCGACATCCGTGTGATGGACCAGACTGCCATGACCATGTGCAAGGACAACAACCTCTCCATGGTGGTCTTTGGCATGGAGGGTGAGGGCAATGTCACCCGCGCCATCCTGGGTGAAAAGCTCGGCACGCTGGTCACCGCCTAGCTACGGCTAGGATGTTTTCAGGACAGTTCCGCCCCCGTCTTTCGCGACCGGGGGCGGAAAACAGCAACCGAGAACCACGTGCACGGAGCAGGCGCCCCGGACTGCACCAGAACCGTCAGGAGAGACCGTGATAGAAGAAACCTTGCTCGAAGCCGAAGACAAGATGGACAAGGCCGTTGAGGTAGCCAAGGAAGACTTCGCTTCCATCCGCACCGGCCGGGCCAACCCGGGGCTCTACAACAAGGTCCTGGTGGACTACTACGGTTCCCCCACACCGCTGCAGCAGCTCGCATCCTTTGCTATCCCGGATGCACGCACCATCCTCATCACCCCGTTCGATAAGACGGCACTGCGCGACATCGAACGCGCGCTGAGCGACTCCGAGGTGGGCGCCAACCCGTCCAACGACGGCAACGTCATCCGGATCACCATTCCGGAACTGACCAAGGAACGCCGCAAGGAATACGTCAAGATCGTCAAGACCAAGGGCGAGGACGCCAAGATCTCCATCCGCAACATCCGCCGCAAGGCGAAAGAAACCCTGGACCGCCTGGTCAAGGACGGGGAAGCCGGCGAGGACGAGGGCACCCGCGCCGAAAAGGAACTGGACGGCATCACCAAGGCCCACGTGGACGGCATCGACGAGCTGCTCAAGCGCAAGGAAGCAGAGCTGCTCGAAGTCTGATGGGCCAGGCAGAACAGGCCCCGGCACAACGGGCGCGCACACGGGGGAAGCAGCCCAGGAGCAATCCAACACCAAAGGCCGGGCGTAACCTGCCGGCCGCGGTGGTGGTGGGCCTGGCCATGCTGTTCGCGGTGCTGGGCGGCCTGCTTTTCCTTCCGCTTGGGTTTGTGGCGGTGACCACCACGTTTGCCGTCTTCGGTGTCTGGGAAATCTACCGGGCATTGGAAGCGAACGGCACCCGGATGCCGATCGTTCCAGTGATGACGGGCACAGTGGCCATGCCGTTCTGCGCCTACCTCGGCGGCATTGAGAGCCTGCTCTTCGCCATGCTGCTCAGCTCGGTGGCCGTCCTGCTGTGGCGGTCGGTGGAAAGCGCTGCGGGCTCCGCCAACAGCATCTTCGCCGGTGTGTTCACCCTGGGCTGGGTGCCGTTTTTTATCAGTTTCGCCGCCCTTCCGCTGCATGCCGCAGGAGGCGCCACCCCGCTGGGTCTCTGGCCGGGCGGGACCATTCCCGACGGCGCGTGGCAGGTGGCGGTGATGCTGCTGCTGGTGGTATCCAACGACACCTTCGGCTACCTGGTGGGAGCCTCCCTGGGAAAGCATCCCATGGCCCCGAAGATCAGCCCGAAGAAGTCCTGGGAAGGATTCGCCGGTTCCATCGCCGGTGCCATGCTGATCGGCGTCCTTGCCTGCCTCTTCGTGCTGGATAAACCCTGGTGGGTGGGCATCATCCTGGCGGTAGGAACCGTGGCGGCTTCCACCGCCGGCGACCTCGCCGAATCCATGGTCAAGCGCGAACTCGGCGTCAAGGACATGAGCAGCATCCTGCCTGGACACGGCGGCGTGATGGACCGGCTCGACTCCATCGTCTTCGCCTCCCCGGTGGTGTTTATCCTGTACGGGCTGGTTGCCGGAGCCTGACGCGGACTTAGCCTGACACAAACCCTTGCCGGATCCGGCCGCCCCTAGACTGGGCGGAAGCGATACGGCGGAAGAGCATTGAAGGAATCACAGTGGCATTGGACATTCATCGGCAGATCCCTGCGTCCTTTGAGCGCGTGCAGCGCAGCGAATATGGCTACAACGCCAAGCAGGTGGACCAGTTCCTGCAGCGGGCGCGGGTTTCCCTCGAAACCCCGGAGGCCGCGGCGCACCCCGTCAACAGCTCGGATGTCCGGGCGGTCTCTTTTGATCCGGTGAAGGGCGGTTATTCCGCCGCGGTAGTGGACGCGGCCCTGGACCGCCTTGAGGACGCCTTTGCCCGCCGCGAACGGGACGAGCTGATTGCCGCGCAGGGCGAGGAGGCGTGGCTGCGCGAAATCGGAAATCTGTCCGGCATCCTTCGTGGCCGCCTGCACCGCCCTGACGGTGAGCGGTTCCGCCGGCCCGCCAAGAAGAAGGCCCGCAGCTACAACACCGCCGACGTGGACAGGCTGTGCCATGAGCTCATCGCGTACCTTGAACAGGACAAGCCGCTGAGCGTGGACAACGTCCGCCGGGCAGTTTTCCGTCCCGCGTCAGGCAAGGACGGCTACGAGGAAACCCAGGTGGACGCTTTCCTGGACCGGGTGGTTGAACTGATGGCGGCCATCGACTGAGGCGTTCAGCCCTTATCCGGGGGCGTGGGGGAGAGCGGCGTGAAGCGGCGCCACAGATTGCGGTAGCGTCGGCCCCCGCGCAGGACGGACACGGCGAGGAAACCCGCTCCGCACACGGCGCCTGTCACCGTGGCCACTGCCGTACCGGCGCCTGCCAGCGTCACCAGCAGTCCCGCCAGGATGGCAATCAAGGTAGCGTTCGCCGTGGTCATGAAGATCATGCTGCTGCCAGCCACTTGGCTGAAGCTTCCCCTGGCGCCGAAGAAGTAGTAGGTCTGCCTGGAACCGGCCTCGTCGTCGTGGTGTGCCGCCATGAGGTACGGTGCCACCCCGGGATCCAGGTCCACGTAGGCCGCGCGCAGCCTGTTCATGGCGGTGACGTACATCAGGTCCTCGTAGGCGACGTTCATTACCCGGAGCTGGGTCAGGAGCCCAATCGCCGAGTCGATGAACAGGACAACCACGGCCAGCAGGACAAAGGCATCGGAAAAACCCGTGGCCTGCCCTACCAGCGCAACACTCACCACACTCGCGGACGTAAAGGTGAGGAACATGCTGATCCGGGTCAGCACCTCGCTCTGGGTGGTGCTGCGGGAGGCAAGCAGGCCCCAATGCTCAGTGGCCAGCAGCTGCGCCCGCACGGACGGGGGGACTTCGGCCGGTGCGCCGGACGGGCTTTCGCCCTCGATGGACATGGCGCAATTCTCTCCCATCACTGGCATCAGCGCGAGGAAAAGGGAGTGTCGGGAAATGTAAGGGCTGCCGACGGCGGAATCAGCGTTCCGTGGCCAGCGGCCTTTCCGGAGTGTGCAGCCGCGTCATGACCCGGGCCATTGTTGCAGGGATTCTGTGCGCAGTGGCCCGCGAGACGACCACCATCACGGCGAAGGCCGTGGGCACGGTCCACGCCGCCGGCTGCGCCAGCCAGGGCGCGAGGTTCGCAGCTCCCGCCAGGGCACCGGCAATCATCGCCCCGCCGCACAGAAGCCCGCCCGTCACCATCCCGGCGATCGCGCCGGCGTCGGTAAGACCCCGCCACCAGATCCCCAGCAGGAGCACCGGGCACACCGTGGAGGCGGTGAACGCAAACACCAGGCCCACGCTGCCGGCCAGGGCCATCGAATCGGTCATAAAGGCGAAGCCCAGCGGCACGACGGCGGAGACCACCGCCGCGAGCCGGAAGCCGCCTACTTCGCCGCCCAGGACGTCCTGGCTGATGACGCCGGCCAGCGAGACCACCAGGCCGGAGGTAGTGGACAGGAAGGCGGCAAAAGCGCCTGCCACCACAAGGGCCGAGAGCAGGTCTCCGGCGGTGCCGCCCACCAGTTCGCCTGGCAGGAGCAGGACCAGGGCGTCGGCCTGGTTGGTGCGGGCCAGGCCGGGGGCAAACATCCTGGCCACCAGCCCGTACGCGGTGGGAAACAGGTAGAACACGGACAACAGGCCAAGGACGATCACGGTGGTGCGCCGGGCCGACTGCCCGTCCGGGTTCGTGTAGAAGCGGACCAGGACGTGCGGCAAACCCAGGGTGCCGAAGAGCAGGGCCACCAGCAGCGACACGTTCTGGTACGCCCCCGAAGAGGCCAGCCCGGTGGGGTTCACGGCAGGAGCTGACAGTGCCGGTGTTCCCGTACCGGCCAGCACAAAAATAATGAACAGGATGGGGACGGCCAGGGCCGTGAGCTTGAGCCAGTACTGGAAAGCCTGCACAAAGGTGATGGAACGCATGCCGCCTGCCACCACCGTCAGGCACACCACGATCACCACCGCCACCGATCCCACCCAGGAGGGCAAGCCGGTGGTGATGCGGATGGTCAGGGCGGCGCCATGGAGCTGCGGCACAATGTAGAGCCAGCCCACTACTACCACCACGAGGCTGGTGACTTTCCGGACAACCCGTGAGTCCAGCCTGGCTTCGGTGAAGTCGGGAATGGTGTACGCCCCGGACCGGCGCAGCGGGGCAGCAACAAACAGCAGCAGCATCAGGTATCCGGCGGTGTAGCCCACGGGAAACCACAATGCGTCCGTTCCGGAGAGCAGGATGAGCCCGGCAACGCCCAGGAAGCTTGCGGCGGAGAGGTATTCGCCGCCGATCGCCGAGGCATTCCACCAGGGCCGGACGGTCCGGGAAGCGACGTAGAAATCACCTGTGGTGCGGGAGATCCGCAGGCCGTAGAAGCCAATCACCGCCGTGGCCACGGAGACCACTGCGAGCGCGGCGATGGCGACGCCTGGATTCATGCTGCCGTCACTGGTCCCTGCTCGACGGTGCCCTGCCCGGGTTCACTGCGGATTGCCGGGTTCCCTTTCACTGGTCACCGGCCAGGTCCCGGTAGCGTGCTTCGTTGCGGGCTGCGGTGCGGACGTAGAACCAGGCACTCAGCCCGATCAGCGGATAGATGCCCGCCCCGAGGAGAAGCCAATTAAAGGGGATCCCCACGATGCGGGTCTCCGACAAGCCCGGTACCACGGCGAGCAGCAGCGGGAAGGCGGCGAGGATCAGCAGGAACCCGCCGGCCACCACCAGGGCAAGCCGCAGCTGGGAGCGGATCAGGGACCTGACGAACACCTGCCCCACCTCGGAGGCCTGCGCCGCTTCCCGGCTTTCCACCGCAGGGAGTGCCGCTGAGCGCGGAGCCGTCACACGGACCCTGGTCATGCGTGCGGCCTGATCCGGGTGGCGCCCAGCTTCTCCCGGACGGTCGGCAGGTGGCGGCGGCTGATGGGCAGTCCGGCCCCGGCGACGGTGACGCTGGGCCCGTCCGCTGCCAGCTTCATGGAGGTCACATGCTTCAGGGCGACGAGGTAGGAGCGGTGGGTCCGGATGAACCCGGCGTCCGCCCACTGCTGTTCAAGATCGGCCAGCGGAACCCTGATCAGGTAGCTCGCGTCAGCGGTGTGAAGCCGCGCATAATCACCCTGCGCCTGGACGTACGTGACATCATCACGGCGGATCATCCTGGTGGTCCCGCCCTGGTCCACCGTGATCATCTCCGGTGCGGCACCGCCGTCGCGCAGTTCACTGATGCGGCCCACTGACCGTGCCAGCCGTTCGGCACGGACCGGCTTGAGCAGGTAGTCCACGGCGGCGAGTTCGAAGGCCTTCAGCGCATGGTCCTCGTCCGCGGTGACAAACACCACCGCCGGGGGATTCCTGCTTCCGCTGATGGCGCGGGCAATATCCAGGCCGGACACGGCCGGCATGTGGATGTCCAGGAAAACAGCGTCAATCTGGCCCGTGGCCAGCGCCCGGAGGGCCTCGCTGCCGGAGGTGGCCCGCTGGACGGTGCCGATACGGTCGTCGCGGCCCAGCAGGAACGCCAGTTCCTCGACGGCGGGCAGCTCATCATCGACGACGAGGACGTTAATCATCTTCCTAGATTAGCTTTCCGCGGCCCCACCGGTTGATTCAGGCATCGTGGCCGGGCTGGGACTTGGGCACGCGCATGGTGATCATCGTTCCCTCTCCGGGCGCCGTCTCGATGACCAGCCCGTGGTCGTTGCCGTAGACCTGGCGGAGGCGGGCATCCACGTTCCGCAGCCCTACATGGACACCATCGGTATGGCCGGCCAGGGTGGACTGCAGCTGGGCAGGATCCATGCCCACGCCGTCGTCCTCGATGGTCACTTCGGCGTACGCTCCGGCGTCGTTGGCGGTGATGCTGATGTGCCCCGGACCCTCTTTGGCCTCCAGCCCGTGCCGCACCGCGTTCTCCACGAGCGGCTGCAGGCTGAGGAAGGGGATGACCGTGCTCAGGACTTCGGGCGCCACCCGCAGGCTGACCTGCACACGCTCGCCGAACCGGGCACGCTCCAGGAGCAGGTACCGGTCGATGCAGCGAAGTTCCTCAGCGAGGGTGGTGAAGTCGCCGTGGCGCCGGAAGGAGTAGCGGGTGAAATCGGCGAACTCCACCACCAGTTCCCGGGCGCGGGCGGGGTCGGTGTTGATGAAGGATGCGATGGCGTTCAATGAGTTGTAGATGAAGTGGGGACTGATCTGCGCACGCAGGGCCCGGACCTCGGCCTCCATGAGCAGGGTGCGGGATGCGTCCAGCTCGGCCAGCTCCACCTGGACGGCCACCCAGTCCGCCACCTCGCTGGTGGCCCGGACCAGTCCAGCACCCGCCGACGGCGCAAAAGCCGCCACCGCCCCCACCACGCCAGTTCCCGCACGCACCGGCGCAATCACCGCAGCAAGTGGCCCACCCGTCCCCTCAGTCGGTGCGCCGTCCGCCGACGTCGGGCTCCCGGCGGGCAACACCACTGTCCGGCCGCCGGCAAGCACCCCTTCCGCGAGGCGCATCACGTGCGGCTTCAGTTCCTCGGCTGCGCCATCCCATGCCAGGACCCCGGTGGTGTCAGTGATGGCCAGGGCCTCGCAGCCCAGCAGCGTCCGCAGGTGCCGGCTGGCTTTGGCCGCGCCGGCCGGGTTCAGGCCGCGGCGCAGGTGCTGCCCCGCCTGCGATGCCGCATGCAGGGTGTGGTAGGTGGCGCGCTCCGCATCGGTGCCCAGGTCCCGGAAGGAGCGGAGCACCTTGAGCCCCACGCCGACGACGACGGCCACGGCCATGGCGATGACCGCCACCGCCGCGGCGGTCAGAAGGGGGGAGTCCAGCATGGTGCCCAGCGTAGCGGCGGGTGCCGTTTGGCGCAGCATCCCGACCGTTGAGCGACGCCGGCGGGGCCAGGTATGGAATCTGGGGCATCCCGGAAAGCAAAGTGATTGCAGTCACACTTGTGGTTTCCCTGTCCGGGATGGGGTGTGTCAAGGCAAGTCTCAATGAGGAGGAACGATGGGAAACGAGGCCCACACTCCGGACGCAGCGGCGTCCGTGGACTTTGAACAGGTCCAGTCGACCGGGCAGTTCCAGGAACTGCGCAAGCGTCACCGCAGCTTTGTCTTCCCCATGGCAGTGGCATTCCTGCTGTGGTATTTCGCCTACGTCCTGCTGGCGGACTACGCCGTGGGCTTTATGTCCACCAAAGTCTGGGGCAACATCAACATCGGCCTGATCTTCGGCCTGCTCCAGTTCGTCTCCACGTTTGCGATCACCGGCTGGTATGTCCACTACTCCAACAAGCGCCTTGACCCCATCGCCAAGGAGATCCGGGACGAAATCGAGGGGCACGAATTCGATAAGCACGGCAAGCGAGTGGGCGGAGCGAACAAATGATCAACGTACTTGCAGCGGTTGATGTCGCCGCACTGAAGGACACCACCCTGCTGAACATGGGCATTTTCGGCCTGTTCGTCGCCGTGACCATGGTGATTGTGTTCCGCGCCAGCCGCAACAACAAGACGGCCGCCGACTACTATGCGGCCGGCCGCTCCTTCACCGGCTCCCAGAACGGAACCGCCATCGCGGGCGACTACCTCTCGGCCGCCTCGTTCCTGGGCATCACCGGCGCCATCGCCATCAACGGCTACGACGGTTTTATGTACTCCATCGGCTTCCTGGTGGCCTGGCTGGTGGCGCTGCTGCTGGTTGCCGAACTCCTGCGAAACACGGGCAAGTTCACCATGGCGGACGTCCTGTCCTTCCGGCTCAGGCAGCGGCCGGTCCGCATCGCCGCCGCCATCTCCACCCTCGCCGTCTGCTTCTTCTACCTGCTGGCCCAGATGGCCGGCGCCGGAAGCCTGATCTCCCTGCTCCTGGGTATCAGCGACTGGGGCGGACAGGCGCTGGTGATCATCGTCGTCGGCGCCCTGATGATCATGTACGTACTCATCGGCGGCATGAAGGGCACCACGTGGGTGCAGATCATCAAAGCCATCCTGCTGATCGCGGGCGCCGCGGTGATGACCTTCTGGGTCCTGGCCATCTATGGCTTCAACCTCTCCGCCCTGCTGGGTGGTGCGGTGGAGACGGCCAACAACCCGGCCGTCCTGAATCCCGGACTGCAGTACGGCAAGACCGAGACGTCCAAGCTGGACTTTATGTCCCTGGGCCTGGCGCTGGTCCTGGGCACTGCTGCCCTGCCGCACGTGCTGATGCGCTTCTACACGGTCCCCACCGCCAAGGAAGCCCGCAAGTCCGTCGTGTGGTCCATCTGGCTGATCGGGCTCTTCTACCTCTTCACCCTGGTGCTCGGTTACGGTGCGGCCGCGCTGGTGGGTGCGGACACCATCAAGACCGCGCCGGGCGGCGTGAACGCTGCGGCACCCCTGCTGGCCTTCCATCTGGGCGGCCCGTTGCTGCTGGGCTTCATTTCGGCGGTGGCCTTCGCCACCATCCTCGCCGTTGTGGCCGGCCTGACCATCACCGCCGCGGCGTCCTTCGCGCATGACATCTACGCCAACGTCATCGCCAAGGGCAAGGCCGACGCCGACACTGAGGTCCGGGTGGCCCGGCGCACCGTGGTGGTCATCGGCATCCTTGCCATCCTGGGCGGCATCCTCGCCAACGGGCAGAATGTGGCGTTCCTGGTGGCCCTGGCGTTCGCCGTTGCTGCTTCGGCCAACCTGCCCACCATCATCTACTCACTGTTCTGGCGGAGGTTCACCACCCAGGGTGCGGTGTGGAGCATGTATGGCGGGCTGGGTGCGGCGATTGTGCTGATCATTTTCTCGCCGGTGGTTTCCGGCGGGGCGACGTCCATGATCAAGGACGCCCACTTCGCCCTGTTCCCGCTGAGCAACCCGGGCATTGTGTCCATCCCGCTGGCATTCCTGCTCGGCTGGCTCGGAACCGTCCTGGACAAGAAGCGCGAAGACACTGCCAAGCAGGCCGAGATGGAGGTCCGGTCCCTCACCGGTGTGGGTGCCGAGAAGGCGGTCAACCACTGATCCCGGGACGCTCCGGTCTCCGGACCTGACCCCTCCTCACGGGCAACAAAAGAGCCTCCGCGCTACCTGGCGCGGAGGCTCTTTTGTGTTCCTGGTCCTGGCTGGGGGCTAGGCCTTGGGCCGGAGTTTGATGTTGGTCATCTTCAGCTGGTCCGTGCCTTCGAACCGGTAGGCAAGATCCACTTCCTTGCCGTCACAGGTGATGACGCCGGCCACGTCCGCCGCCTTGACACCGTTCTCGGTGCTGACCTTCAGGTCGTTGTAGGACGGCCTGCAGGAGCCGTCCATGTCCAGGCTTTCGACGCCGGTGATGAAGGCTTCCTTGGACAGCTGTTCCTGCAGGGCGGGGTCGAGATAATCGTCATAGGCTTTGGAATTTTCGCCTTCGATGACGAGTTTGGTGAAACCGTCGGCAAGGCCCCGTGCGTGGTTGGTGGCGCTGCCCACCACATTCACCAGGATAACGATCCCCAGGATCACGAGCAGCAGGACGCCACCGATGCTGCCGAGGATGACCCAAAGCTTCCGCCTGCCCTTGGCCGGAGGCTGCTGGCCCGGCAGGCCGAACGGAGTGGCTTCAGGGTATCCGGCGGCGGAATTGCGGTAAGCACCGGCGGGGGCCTCGTCAGCACTGGAGGGGGTCCCGTAGGCCTGTCCGCTGCGCACCGGCGACTGCTGTGCGGGTACAGGCTGCTGCTGCGGCGCGAACCCGGGTTCTCCCGGCTGGTACGGTTCCTGAGGATTGCCCAAGATAAGGCCTTTCCGGCGGGGTGCAAAACATCGCCTGGTCGCGGGGCCACTGAACGGCACCCGTGGATAACTCGCAACAGCCTATAGCGGGCGGGCGTAGCGTCGTACTTTATGGCGGGGCATCCCTAGCCGACGTGAGTGCGTGCCGGACGCCCGTCCCTGCCCGTCCCTGGCGGCAGGGGCCTGCTTCGGCAACAGCGGGTGGGCTGCTAAGCGCCCTGCGAACCCCGCTCGAGCAGGGGCTGGACCCGGAACGGGATGAGTTCCCCCATGGCCAGGGCCGTGTCCGTGCGGTCCACGCCGTCGCAGGCGAGGATCTTTCCGTTAATCCTGAAAAGGTCCTCCGCGTCCAGCGCCACCACACGAAGCAGCAGGTCGGCGGAGCCCGTGAGGCCGTAGCCTTCCAGGATTTCCGGCACGTCGGCCAGGTCCTTCGCCAGCTGCGCCAGCTTTTGCTGCTGGACATGGACAGAAATAAACGCCATCAGCGGGTAGCCCAGGGACGCAGGATTGATCCGGCGTTCGAAGGACAGGAACACGTGCTTTTTCTCCAGCTGGGCCATCCGGGCCTGCACCGTGTTCCTGGACAGTCCCAGCTTCTGGGCAAGGGCCACAACCGTCCGCCGCGGGTCCTGGGCCAGGGCCGAGAGCAGCCGGGTATCAGTGCCATCCAAAGCTTGCATAATGCGCAACGTTAGCACCGTCCCGAGCGTCCAGACAGAGCATTCTGCTCAGCGACGGGCGCGGTGGTTGTACCCAATGAGCATTGTGAGTAGGGTCACAATTATCCGGGGCAACGGCGCCCGGAAGGCCGGCGGCGGCGGGACCACAAGTCCATCGAATCCGCAGGTCAACGACGTGAGAGGTTGCGGCTATCGTGTCTACAGACGGAATGGGCCAACGCAGCGCAAGTGCCCCCATCGCTGCTGATTTCACCGGCGCGGGCGGTCGCGCTGAAGCCCCCGGGCGGGCAGGCGGACTCGTCCAGCTGATCACCCCTTCCGGGGAACGGGTCAGCCACCCGGAATTCGATCCCTGGTTGCAGGACATCACCGACGACCACCTGTGCTCGCTCTTCGAGGACATGACCGTCATCCGGCGCATCGACGTCGAAGCCACAGCCCTGCAGCGGCAGGGTGAGCTTGCCTTGTGGCCCCCGCTGCTGGGCCAGGAAGCCGCTCAGATCGGCTCCGGACGGGCCCTTCGCGAGGACGACTTTGTGTTCTCCAGCTACCGTGAAAACGGCGTTGCCTACTGCCGGGGCGTAGACCTCACTGACATCGTGAGGGTGTGGCGCGGAAACGCCTCCTCCGGCTGGGATCCGTACTCCATCAACATGGCCACGCCGCAGATCATCATCGGTGCCCAGACCCTCCACGCCACCGGCTATGCCATGGGAATCCAGAACGATGGCGCGGATTCAGCCGCCGTCACCTACTTCGGCGACGGCGCCACCAGCGAAGGCGACGTCAACGAGGCGATGGTTTTTGCCGCGAGCTTCCAGGTGCCGGTGGTGTTTTTCTGCACCAACAATCACTGGGCCATTTCCGAACCGGTCCGGCTTCAGTCGCACATCCAGCTGGCGGACAGGGCCGCAGGCTTCGGCATCCCCAGCCTCCGGGTGGACGGCAACGACGTCCTGGCCGTGATGGCCGCCACCAGGGTTGCGCTGGACCGCGCCCGGCGCGGCGGCGGTCCCACCTTCATCGAGGCAGTCAGCTACCGGATGGGTCCGCACACCACAGCGGACGACCCCACCCGCTACCGCGATGCCAACGAACTGGAGGACTGGGCGGCAAAGGATCCGATCAGCCGTGTTGCGGCGCTCCTGGACCGCAAAGGCCTGCTCACGGCAGAACTGCAGCAGCAGGTCCGGGACAAGGCCGACGCCGTGGCCCGGGAAATGCGCACGGGCTGCACCACCATGCCGGACCCGCAGCCGCTGGACGTGTTCAAACACGTTTACAGCACGCCCAACTCCTGGCTGGACCGGCAGCAGGACCATTACGCCCGTTACCTGGCTTCTTTCGGTGATCCCGCTGAAGCCGTGTCAGAAGAAGGTGCACGCTGATGACCCAGATGACCTTTGCCCGCGCCATTAACGCCGGCCTGCGCAAGTCTTTGGAAAACGATCCCAAAGTGGTCCTCCTCGGCGAGGACATCGGCGCACTGGGCGGTGTGTTCAGGGTCACCGACGGGCTGCAGAAGGATTTCGGCACGCACCGTGTTGTGGACACGCCCCTGGCTGAATCGGCCATTGTGGGGACGGCCGTGGGGCTGGCCTACCGCGGCTACCGTCCCGTGGTGGAGATCCAGTTCGATGGCTTTATCTACCCTGCGTTTGACCAGATCGTCAGCCAGGTGGCCAAGCTGCACTACCGCACCCGGGGCGCCGTCAAGATGCCCATCACCATCAGGGTTCCGTTCGGCGGCGGGATCGGCTCCCCGGAGCACCACTCCGAGTCGCCGGAAGCCTACTTCACCCACACGTCCGGGCTGCGAGTGGTGACCGTGTCCAACCCGCAGGACGCCCACACAGTGATCCAGCAGGCCATCTCCTGCGACGACCCCGTGCTGTACTTCGAGCCCAAGCGCCGCTACCACGATAAGGGTGAGGTGGACGAGGCGCTTGATCCGCGGACAGCTGTTCCGATGGACCAGGCCCGGGTTGTCACAGACGGCACCGACGTTACCCTGGTGGCCTACGGCCCGCTGGTCAAGACTGCCCGTGACGCCGCTACGGCCGCTGCCGATGAAGGGATTTCCATCGAGGTCATCGACCTGCGCTCGCTGGCCCCGGTGGACTACGGCACCGTTGTTGCCTCGGTCCGCAAGACCGGCCGCCTGGTGGTGACGCATGAAGCGGGCCAGTCGGGCGGCGTCGGTGCGGAGGTGGCAGCCAGCATCACCGAACGCTGCTTCTACTACCTGGAAGCGGCGCCGGTGCGGGTCACCGGCTTCGACATCCCGTACCCGTACTCCAAGCTGGAAATGCACCACCTGCCGGGCCTGGACCGGATCCTCGATGGGGTGGACCGTGCCCTGGGCCGGCCGAATTCCCTCAGCGGGCTGGAAGGATGAGCGGCATCATGATCAAGGAATTCCGGCTCCCGGACCTGGGCGAGGGACTTACCGAATCGGAAATCCTCAGCTGGAAAGTCGGCGTGGGGGATACCGTGAGCCTGAACCAGGTGATCGCCGAGGTGGAAACTGCCAAGGCCGTGGTGGAGCTTCCGTCCCCTTTTGCCGGCGTCATCAAGGAACTGTACGAGCAGCCCGGCACCATCGTGGAAGTGGGCAAGCCTATCGTGTCGTTTGAAGTGGCCGACGACGCCGGGACCTCCTCCTCAGCGCCCTTCACCGCCGTGTCGTCCCCCGCGACGTCCCCCGCAGGGCAGAAGCCGGATCCGGAGCAGGAGCCGGCCGCGGCCAAAAGGGAACCGAACCTGGTGGGGTACGGAGCCGTCGTCGAAAGCTCGGGCCGCCCGGTGCGTCGGCCGCGCAACCTGGCCCCGGTGGTTGAGCCTGTCAAAACCGGGCCTGCAGGAACCAAGTCTTCGGTGGTTGAGCCTGTCGAAACCAAGTCTTCGGTGGTTGAGCCTGTCGAAACCGTGCCTGTCGAAACCGTGCCTGTCGAAACCGGGCATGCCGATACCCGGCCGCGTTCCACACCGCCGGTGCGGAAGTTGGCCCGCGACCTTGGTGTGGACCTGCAAGTTGTCGCCGGAACGGGACCACAGGGGCTCATCACCCGCGAGGACGTCCAGCACTTTGTGGAGGAGCAATCGGCAAACGACGGCTCCCGCGAACCGGAGCCGGCTGCCCCGGCAGCCGCCCTGTCCCAAGGGGAGCGGGAAACCCGGACGCCCATCAAGGGAGTCCGCAAGTTCACGGCGGCGGCCATGGTGGAGAGCGCCTTCACCGCGCCGCACGTCACGGAGTTCCTGACCGTGGACGTCACTCCCGCCATGGAGCTGCTGGCAAGGCTCAAAGGAAGCCGCGAGTTCACCGGCCACAAACTGACGCCGCTCACCCTCGCAGCGAAGGCCGTCCTCATCGCCCTGCGGCGAAACCCGGCGCTCAATGCGCGGTGGGAGGAGGCGAACCAGGAGATCGTGACCTTCAGCTACGTGAACCTGGGCATCGCAGCCGCCACGCCCCGGGGACTGACCGTTCCCAACATCAAGGAAGCGCATTCGCTGTCACTCCTTCAGCTGGCGGACGCGCTCACTGAATTGACGGAAACCGCGCGGGCCGGCAAAACCACACCGGCCGACCTGTCCGGCGGAACCATCTCCATCACCAACATTGGCGTTTTCGGGATTGACGCCGGCACACCCATCCTGAACCCGGGGGAGGCAGCCATCCTCGCCCTCGGAGCCGTGCGGAACATGCCATGGGAGTACCAGGGGCAAGTGGCCCTGCGCCAGGTCCTCACGCTGAGCCTGTCCTTCGACCACCGCTTGGTGGACGGGGAGCAGGGCTCGCGCTTCCTGGCGGATGTCGGTGCCATCCTGGCCGACCCGGGAATGGTCCTCGCCATGGTGTAGGGGGCTTGCAGACGAAGCCGCGGCCCTGGACCGCATAAGCGTTGCCGGTCAGCAACGCTTGAGCGGCCCAGGGCCGTCCCCGTGTAAAGGTGGTTGGGATTCCCCAAGAGGGAATCCCACGCGCGGGTGTCCTAGTCCTGCGGGGCGTCCACCAGCAGCGCGGCCAGCGCCATGTTTTCCAGGAGGGGCCGGGCGGAACGGGCGGCCATTTTGCGGCCGTGGCTGCGCACGGAGTGCGGCGTGGAGTTAATCAGCCCGAACGTGGCATGCGCCCGCATCCGGAGTTCGGCGATATCCGTGTCCGGGTGCAGCTTGGCGAGGACGTCCACCCAGACCTCGACATAGCTCAGTTGGAGTGCCCGTACTGCTGCCTGGTCCTGCTCGGAAAGGTTGCTGAAATCCCTGTCCTGGACGCGGATGACGTCCGGCTTGCCCAGGGCGAAGTCCACCTGGAATTCCACCAGGCACCGCAGGGCGGAGGCAGGGTCGGCGTTGCGGGCCGCGACCTGGCGGCCGCCGTCGAGCAGCTCCTGGCTAACGGTGACCAGAAGGTCCGCGAGGACTGCCTGTTTGCCAGGGAAGTGCCGGTAGACGGCAGGCCCGCTGACCCCGGCGGCCGCCCCCAGGTCCTCCAGGGAAACACGGTTGAACCCGTTGACCGCAAACAGCGACGCCGCAGCCGACAGCAGTGCCTGCCTGCGGCTTTCCTTCGCCTGCCCGCGCTGTGTTGATGGGGCCGATGATGGGGACGGCGTTGACGGCCCCTGTGTTGATGAACCCTGCGTTGACGGGCGGGTCCGGGCAGCGCCGGTCTGCGTGGCGTCGGTACTGCGCACATTTCCTCCTCGGATCCCGCAGATTCTAGCAAGAGCGGCTATGTGGTGGACTTCACAGTTAATCCAGACTAACCTGAATTTCAGTTATTGAGCACTAACCGAGTTGCCCAAGCAGTCCTCGGATCGGAACAGGAACGGACCGTCAATGGAGACCCTTGCCACCCGGCTCGATGAGGCTGCAGAGGCGTTTGCGGCCAACCGCGCCGCCCAGCGTGAGCTTGCCGAAGAGTTGCGGAAGAAACTCGCCGACGCCGCCCTGGGCGGACCGGAGAAATCCCGGCAGCGCCATGTGGCCCGGGGGAAGCTGTTGCCGCGTGAGCGCATCGACCAGCTGCTGGATGACGGCAGCCCGTTCCTCGAAATTGCCCCCCTCGCGGCCAACAGGATGTACAACGACGAGGCTCCCGGCGCAGGAGTGATCGCCGGGATAGGCCTGGTCCACGGCCGCCACGTGCTGGTCATCTCCAATGACGCCACGGTCAAGGGCGGAACCTACTACCCGATGACCGTCAAGAAGCACCTCCGGGCCCAGGAGATTGCGCTGGAAAACCGGCTGCCGTGCATCTACCTGGTGGACTCCGGCGGCGCCTTCCTGCCCAAACAGGATGAGGTTTTCCCGGACCGGGACCACTTCGGCCGGATCTTCTACAACCAGGCCCGGCTCTCCGCGGCCAAGATTCCGCAGATTGCCTCCGTGATGGGCTCGTGCACGGCCGGTGGCGCCTACGTTCCCGCGATGAGCGATGAAACCGTGATCGTCCGTAACCAGGGCACCATCTTCCTGGGCGGACCGCCGCTGGTGAAGGCGGCGATCGGTGAAATCGTCAGCCCCGAGGAGCTCGGTGGCGGGGACGTCCACTCCAGGATCTCCGGCGTGACGGACCACCTTGCAGAGAACGATGAACACGCCCTGCAGATCATCCGCGACATCGTGGCCACCCTGCCGCCTCCCGCGCCACCGGCGTGGGACGTGAGTGCCGCCGTCGAACCCGTCACAGAACCTGAAGGGCTTTATGGTGCCGTGCCCACGGACGTCAACGCCGCCTACGACGTCCATGAGGTCATCGCGCGGCTGGTGGACGGCAGCAGGTTCCACGAATTCAAAAAGGAGTACGGCACCACCCTGGTGACGGGTTTCGCCCGCCTGCACGGGCACCCGGTGGGCATCGTAGCCAACAACGGTGTGCTGTTCAGCGAGTCCTCGCTCAAGGGCGCGCACTTCATCGAACTGTGCGACCAGCGCGGGATCCCTCTGCTGTTCCTGCAGAATATCTCCGGTTTTATGGTGGGCAGGGACGCCGAGCAAGGCGGCATCGCCAAAAACGGCGCCAAGATGGTGACGGCCGTCGCCACCGCCCGGGTGCCTAAGCTGACAGTGGTCATCGGCGGCTCGTTCGGCGCAGGAAACTACTCCATGTGCGGCCGCGCGTACTCGCCGCGGTTCCTCTGGATGTGGCCGGCGGCGCGCATCTCGGTGATGGGCGGCAACCAGGCGTCCAGCGTCCTGGCCACCGTCAAGCGTGAGCAGTACGAGGCAGCCGGCCAGGAGTGGTCCGCCGAGGACGAGGAAGCCTTCAAGGCGCCCATCCGCCGGCAATACGAGGACCAGAGCAGCCCGTACTACTCCACCGCCCGGTTATGGGATGACGGCGTGATTGATCCCGCCGACACCCGCATGGTCCTGGGCCTGGCGCTGGACGTGGTGTCCCGAACCCCGCTGCCGGAAACCTCCTTCGGCCTCTTCAGGATGTGAGCCCCATGACCACGCCTTCCCTTGCCACCACGCCCATAGCCCGGAAACCTCTCTTCGGCACAGTCCTGGTGGCCAACCGCGGCGAGATCGCCTGCCGGGTCATCCGTACCCTTCGCGCCCTCGGCATCCGTTCGGTCGCCGTATACAGCGATGCCGACGCCGGCGCCCGGCACGTGCGCGAGGCTGACACCGCCGTTCGGATCGGCCCCGCCGCGGCAGCAGAGAGCTACCTGAAGATCGCCGCCATCCTTGAAGCCTGCCGTAAGACCGGGGCCGAAGCGGTGCACCCGGGCTACGGCTTCCTGAGCGAAAACGCCGACTTTGCCCGCGCCCTGGACCAGGCCGGCATCACGTTCATCGGCCCCGGCATCGAGGCGCTGAACATGATGGGGGACAAGATCCGCTCCAAAAACCACGTTGCCGGCTACGGTGTCCCCGTGGTTCCGGGGATAGCGAAGCCCGGCATGGCCGATGAGCAGTTGATCCAGGCCGCCGGCGCTGTCGGGTTTCCGCTCCTGATCAAGCCCTCCGCGGGCGGAGGCGGCAAGGGCATGCACGTGGTGGAACGCCCCGAGGACCTCCCGGCCACCCTGGCCACCGCCCGGCGCGTGGCGGCCAGCGCTTTCGGCGATGACACCCTTTTCCTCGAGCGCCTGGTATCCACGCCGCGGCACATCGAAGTGCAGGTGCTCGCTGACAATCATGGCAACGTCATCCACCTGGGCGAGCGTGAATGCTCCCTGCAGCGGCGGCACCAAAAAGTCATCGAGGAGGCCCCGTCGCCGTTGCTGGAAGCCCTGCCCGACGGCGGCGCCATCCGCGCCCGCATTGGCGAGGCCGCCTGCAACGCTGCGCGCAGCGTCAATTACAGTGGCGCCGGAACCGTCGAGTTCCTGGTCTCGGACGAGGCGCCGGATGAGTTCTACTTCATGGAGATGAACACCCGCCTGCAGGTGGAGCATCCGGTTACCGAGATGGTCACCGGGGTGGACTTGGTGGAGTGGCAGGTGCGGATCGCCGCCGGCGAGGAACTCACTGTCCGGCAGGCCGACGTCGAACTTAACGGACACGCCGTGGAAGCGCGCGTTTACGCCGAAGTCCCGGAGAGGAACTTCCTGCCGTCCACCGGGACAGTTCTGCTGCTGGACGAACTGCCCGCTCCCGGACAGTGGCCGGGAAGCACCCCCGGCGTGGAGACGGCTGCCGGGAAGGGCCGGATCAGGGTGGATTCCTCCCTGGCGGAGGGGCTGGAGCTGTCCTCCAGCTACGACCCCATGATGTCCAAAGTCATCGCCTGGGGTGAGGACCGGGCCGCAGCCCTGGAAACGCTGGATACTGCGCTCGCGGGCTACACGGCCCTGGGCCTGGACACCAACGTCGAATACCTGCGACTGCTGATCAACGATCCCGATGTCCGTGCCGGCCACCTGGACACCGGCCTGATCGAGCGCAAACTGCCGGATCTGGCCTTCCGCCGCGTGGGTGGCGCGGAACTGGTGGTGGCGGCGCTCTTCGCAATTGCGGCGGAGGAAACAGAGGGCGGGGAGTTACCGGCCGGCCCGTGGCACGCCCGCAACGGCTGGCGGCTGGGAGCGCCCGCGCCCCGCCGGATCAGCCTGGGAACGCCCGACGGCGGTGTGGCAACAGTGCAGGTGCTTGAATCCGCACGGCAGGGGACTGCGACCGTTGCCGTGGATGGTGGCGCGCGGCGTGAGGCCACACTGAGTTTCCCCGGTGCCGGCCAGGCTGAGATCATCCTTGACGGTGAGTCCGCAAAGTACTCGCTGGCCAGGGTGCAGCCCGGACCGCATACGCCCGGCCCTGACAACCCTCTGCCTGCCGAAATTTTCCTCGGCAACGGGGGCTGGTCCTGCCGGCTGCAAGTCCTGACCCGGGAGTCCCGGCTTGAACGGGTGCTTGCGGCCATCCAGCGGGAGGAGGGCGCCGCCGATCCAGCCGTGCGTTCGCCCATGCCGGGAACGGTGGTGTCCGTTCCGGTCAGTGACGGTGACGCCGTCACCACCGGGCAGGTACTCGTTTCGGTGGAGGCCATGAAGATGGAGCACCAGCTGCTGGCTCCGCTGGACGGAACAGTGCACCTCACCACCCGTCCCGGAGACCTCGTGAAGGCGGACCAGGTGCTGGCCACCATTCATCCGCACCCCGCTGCTGAGAGCACCAACCCCACGGACACAACAGCAAACAGAGATGCAGCCCCAGACACAGATGCAACAGGCAAAGGAGCCTAGCCATGGCAGGTTTTGAACTCAGCGAGGAATACCAGGACCTCAGCAACACCGTCCGGGAATTCGCCGACGAAGTAGTGGCCCCGGTATCGGCCAAGCACGACGAGGAGCACAGCTTCCCCTACGAGGTGGTCAAGCAGATGGCGGAGATGGGCCTGTTCGGGCTGCCCTTCCCCGAGGAATTCGGCGGGATGGGCGGGGACTACTTCGCCCTGGCCCTCGCGCTGGAGCAGCTGGGCCGCGTGGACCAGTCGGTGGCGATCACCCTCGAAGCCGGGGTGTCCCTGGGAGCCATGCCCGTCTACCGTTTCGGCACTGAGGAGCAGAAGCAGGAGTGGCTGCCCATGCTCGCGTCCGGCCAGGCGCTCGCCGGCTTTGGCCTGACCGAGCCGGAAGCAGGATCGGATGCCGGCGGCACCAAGACCCACGCCCGGCGGGAGGGCGGCGAGTGGGTGATCAACGGCAACAAGGAGTTCATCACCAACTCCGGCACGGACATCACCCGCCTGGTCACCGTCACCGCGGTCACCGGGCAGAAGGAACGCGCGGACGGCTCCATCCAGAAGGAAATCTCGACCATCCTGGTTCCCACTGACACACCCGGCTTCAAAGCCGAGAAGCCCTACAACAAGGTGGGCTGGAACGCCTCGGACACCCACCCGCTGACCCTGAAGGACGTCCGGGTACCGGAAGAAAACCTGCTGGGTGAGGAAGGCCGCGGATACGCCAACTTCCTGTCCATCCTGGACGAGGGCCGCATCGCCATCGCAGCCCTGGCCACGGGTGCGGCCCAGGGCTGCGTGGACCTCTCGGTCAAATACGCCAAGGAACGCAGCGCCTTTGGACACCAGATCGGCAAGTACCAGGCCATCTCGTTCAAGATCGCACGCATGGAGGCAAGGGCCCACACCGCCCGCCTGGCCTACTACGATGCGGCCTCCCGCATGCTTGCGGGGAAGCCGTTCAAGACCCAGGCGGCCATCGCTAAGATGGTCGCAGGCGAGGCGGCCATGGACAATGCGCGGGATGCCACCCAGGTGTTCGGCGGCTATGGCTTCATCAACGAGTTCACCGTGGCGCGCCACTACCGCGACTCCAAGATCCTTGAAGTGGGGGAGGGCACCACGGAGGTCCAGCTGATGCTGATCGCCCGCGAACTTGGTTTGTAGCCACCGGGTTTGTATGGACAGGGACTGTAGCCGGCCTGAAAGGATCACCGATGATTAACAAGGTTGTTGCCTCCGCGGAGGAAGCCGTGGCGGACATCCCGGACGGCGCTTCCCTGGCCGTGGGCGGTTTCGGTTTGTGCGGAATCCCGGTCACCCTCATTGACGCGCTGCACAAGGCCGGAACCTCGGAACTGGAAACGGTGAGCAACAACTGCGGCGTGGACGACTGGGGCCTGGGCATCCTGCTGCGCGACGGCCGGATCCGCCGCACCATCAGCTCCTATGTGGGCGAGAACAAGGAGTTCGCCCGGCAATACCTCGCCGGCGAACTCGAGGTGGTTCTGACGCCGCAGGGAACGCTGGCCGAAAAACTCCGCGCCGGCGGCGCCGGCATACCGGCTTTCTACACCAAAGCCGGGGTGGGCACCCAGGTGTCCGAGGGCGGCCTGCCGCAAAAGTACGACGCCGAAGGCCGGGTAGCGATCGCGTCCGCACCAAAGGAGGTGCGCTCCTTCGCCGGGGTTGACTACGTGCTGGAAGAGGCGCTGGCGCCGGACTTCGGGCTGGTCCATGCATGGAAGGGCGACCGGCACGGAAACCTGGTGTTCCATGCCACGGCCATGAACTTCAACCCGCTCTGTGCGATGGCCGGCCGTATCACCATTGCCGAGGTGGAGGAACTCGTGGAGCCGGGCGAGCTGGATCCCGAACACATCCACACCCCCGGAATCTTCGTCCAGCGGGTAGTCCTGGCCGCGAATGCCGAGAAGCGCATCGAGAAACGGACAGTTGCCCTGGCTCCGCCGGCCGGGAACGGCAGCCACGCCCACGTGTCCACCCGGAACAGCAGCAACCCGCAGGCAGGAGCGTAGCCATGGACCCGAACAGCCCCTATGCACCGCGGCCCGAAGGCGTCCGCCCCGAGTACCGCCGGGCCGCCCAGCAGCATGAGATGGCAGCAGACGGGAGCGGCGCCAATGGCTGGACCAGGAATGAACTGGCCGCCCGGGTGGCCCGCGAACTGAGCAACGGCCAGTACGTCAATCTGGGCATTGGCATGCCCACGCTGATCCCCAACTACATCCCTGACGGCGTTGAAGTGGTGCTGCACTCCGAAAACGGAATCCTCGGCGTCGGCCCCTATCCCGCGGAGGATGCTGTTGACCCGGACCTGATCAACGCGGGCAAGGAAACTGTCACGGTCAACAAGGGGGCTGCGTTCTTCGATTCCGCCACCTCCTTTGGCATGATCCGCGGCGGCCACGTGGATGTGGCCGTCCTGGGCGCCATGGAGGTGGCCCAGAACGGCGACCTCGCAAACTGGATGATTCCGGGAAAGATGGTCAAGGGAATGGGTGGGGCCATGGACCTGGTGTTCGGCGCCAAGAAGGTCATTGTGATGATGGAACACGTTGACCGGAACGGGAACCCCAAAATCGTCAAGCAGTGCTCGCTGCCAGTGACCGGCAAGGGCTGTGTGGACCGGATCATTACAGACCTGGCAGTCATCGATGTTGTAACGGATGATTCAGGCTCCCGGCTGGTGCTGAGGGAACTGGCGCCCAACGTTTCGGTGGAGGAAGTGGCCGCAGCCACCGGCGCGGAGCTTTTCGAAGAAGACCGGGAACTGACCGTATGACGGACGGTAGAGACCCAGTGGGCTCCGGTTCCAGCGCGGGGGAGCAGCGCGTCATCGAGCAGCGCGGCCTGTACTTCGATGAGCTGGAAGAAGGGGTGCTGTACGCCCACCGGCCAGGCCGCACCGTTACGGAAGCGGACAACGTCCTGTTCACCACCCTCACCATGAACACCCAGGCCCTGCACCTGGACGCGGCCTGGAGCGCCGGGCAGCCGTTCGGCCAACGGTTGGTCAACTCCATGTTCACGCTGGCCACGGTGGTGGGCCAGTCTGTGTCGCAGCTGACCCAGGGGACCATCATCGCCCAGCTTGGCCTTGCCGACGTCTCCTTCCCGCATCCGCTGTACCACGGCGACACCCTCTATACCGAGACAGTCATCAGCGGGAAGCGGCTCTCCGCATCGCGGCCGGGCCAGGGCATCGTCACCATGGAACACACCGGCCGCAACCAGGACGGCACCGTGGTGGCCCTGGCCACGCGCAGCTGCCTGATGTGGACCCGGGACGCGCACCGGCAGCAGCTTGGCGGCGAAGGGGGCACAATACCGGTATGACCTTTGTGATGGGCCCCGCCCTGCTTTTTTGCCCCGCTGACCGGCCGGAGCGCTACCAGAAAGCCGCCACCCGCGCGGACGCTGTGATCCTCGACCTCGAGGATGCCGTGGCTCCGGCGGACAAGCAACGTGCACGTGGTGCCATCCTGGCCCAGCTCGGAGCCGCCGGTGACGCGCCCGAGCTGGATCCCAGCCGGACCATTATCCGGGTCAACCCTGCAGGCACCGAGGAGTTCGAGAAGGACCTGCACTGCCTGGCCCACACGCCGTACCGCACGGTGATGCTCGCCAAGGCTGAGAGCGCCGCACAGCTGGAAGCTCTGGCCGGGTACCAGGTCATCGCCCTGTGCGAAACGGCGGCCGGTGTCCTGAACGCTCCCGCAATTGCAGCCGCCCCGAACGTGGTGGCGCTGATGTGGGGCGCCGAGGACCTGCTGGCGTCTTTGGGCGGGACCTCCAGCAGGATGGATGACGGCGGCTACCGGGCTGTTGCGCTGCACGCACGTTCCTCAGTCCTCATCGCTGCCAGGGCGTTTGGCAAGGAGGCCGTGGACGCCGTCTACACCAACATTCCGGACCTTGCCGGACTGGCCGTGGAAGCGGCCGACGCCGTCGCCTCCGGATTCAGTTCAAAGGCCTGCATCCACCCCAGCCAGGCCGCCGGGGTCCGGGAAGCGTACGCACCATCCGAAGCCGAAGTCTCCGCTGCAACAGAATTGCTGCAGGCCGCGGAAGCTGCGGGACAAGGCGTCTTCCAATACAAGGGCCAGATGGTCGACGGGCCTATCCTCAAGCACGCCGAATCCATCCTTCGGCGTAAAGGCGAGCGCGTCTAGCGCCTCCGCCCGCTGGACCCCCGCAGCGATACGGGCGGGATCGGTTCGTGGACCAGCGTCCGGACCCAACGGTTCCCCGTTTCGCGGAACTCCTTCCGGGTGGAGAACCGGTAGTGGTAGCTGCGCACGCGCACCAGGTGCGGGGCCTCGCCGTCGAACGGGTCATCCCGGAGCAGCCGCAGCGTCTGCCGGTCCGCCTCCAGCAGCTTGCCCAGCAAGGCGTAAAACCACTCCTCGTGGACTGTCCGCAACGGAAGGAACCACATCAGCCAGTCCAGCCGCAGGTGGTAGGGCGCCCACTGCCGGGGCACCCGCCTGAGGTCCCCGGGTTTGCCCTTGAAGCCGTACTCGCGCCAGTCCGAGGAGTCGTCCGGAGCGTTGTCCAGCGTTCCCTCCACCACGATCTCAATGCGCTGCTTCGTCACTGACCCGAACGCACCGTAGGTGTTGACCAGCTGCCACCGGTTGAAACTGGCGTTCATCAACTGGCGCTTCGAGAACAGGTTGCGCAGCGGCCAGTAGCTGAGGACCAGCAGCAGCAAGGTGGCGGCCAGCGTGATGGCCAGCCACCAGAGCGGGGTCTCCCGGTCCGCACCGCCGTGCCAGTCCAGTGGGATCACCGGGAACACCGCGTGGGCCACAGGATCGCTGACCGCGGCGAAGGCCAGCACTATGGCGATCCAGTTCAGCCAGGCGAAGTTTCCGCTGGCCACCAGCCATAGTTGGGTGAGGATGACGACCGCTGCTGCCACGCCGGCTACGGGCTGGGGCGCGAACAGGAAGAAGGGCACCACCAGCTGGGCGAAATGGTTGCCCAGGACTTCCACCTTGTGGAGGGGCTTGGGCAGCAGGTGCGCCTGCCGGCTCAGGGGGCCGGGCATCGGTTGTGTCTCGTGGCGGTAGTAGAGCGCGGTGAGGTCCCGCCATTCCCTGCCGCCGCGGATCTTAATCATGCCCGCGCCGAATTCGAGCCGGAACACGAGCCACACGATCAGGATCAGGATGGTGCGCGGCGGGTCAGTCTGGTCTGAACCCAGGAACGCCACCGTGAATCCCGCCTCCAGCAGGAGCATCTCCCAGCCGAAGCCGTAGAACGTCTGGCCCACATTCACGATGGACATGTAGAGCAGCCACAGCGCCAGGAAAGCAATCAACGGGACCCACGGCGGCCCCACCTGGGGGATGCCGGCCACCAGCAGGGCGGATATTGCAAGACCTGCCGCGCATACCCAGCGCAGCAGCCGGTCCGAGTAACGCCAGCGGAAAAGGGTGGGCCGGCGCAGGCGGCTGAAACCTGCCAGGTACTCCGGTACCGGCAGAAGCCCCCGCTCACCCAGCAAGGCCGGGAACTGGTTCAGGGAGGACAGGAACGCAACAAAATACAGTGCTGCCACCCCGCGCTGCAGCACTTGCCGGGCGAACTCGTATTCCGGGGCGTCAAACCAGGAGAGCCAGTCCACGCAATCCACGTTACGCCGGGCCCTCCTGTGGTCAAGGAGCATTGGGCCACGGACGGCGGGGTCAAAGAGCATGAGCCAAGGGGCGGCGGGCCAGGTTTGGTGCGCGATACTTAACGGATGCAGCCACGCAAGATCGCCCTCCTCGGATCCACCGGCTCCATCGGCACCCAGGCGATTGACGTCGTCGACGGCGCCCCGCACCTTTTCGAGGTGGTGGCGCTCAGCGCCGGGGGAGGCAACCTCGAGCTCCTGGCCCGCCAGGCTGTGCACACCGGTGCCGCGGCTGTTGGGATTGCGACCGGTGATCCCCGCCGGTTGGCTGCCTTGATCGATGAGGCGGCCGCCGCAGCGGGGAAGCGTGGTTACCGGCCGGAGATCATTGCCGGGCCGGACGCGTCCACCAGGATCGCGGAGGTGGAAGCTGACGTTGTGCTCAACGGCATCACGGGATCAATCGGACTCGCGCCCACGCTCGCGGCGCTGAAATCCGGTGCCACACTCGCCCTGGCCAACAAGGAATCCCTGATCGTCGGCGGGGAACTGGTCAAGGCAGCGGCCCGCGAAGGCCAGATCGTCCCGGTGGACTCCGAGCATTCGGCCATAGCCCAATGCCTGCGTTCCGGCTCGGCAGCTGAAGTGGACAAACTGATCCTGACAGCGTCCGGCGGCCCGTTCCGCGGCCGGAACCGGGACGAACTCCACGACGTCACGCCGCAGGAGGCGCTGGCCCACCCCACGTGGGACATGGGGGTCATGGTCACCACCAACTCCGCCACCCTCGTCAACAAAGGGCTGGAAGTCATCGAGGCCCACCTGCTGTTCGACGTTCCGCTGGACCGCATCGACGTGGTGGTCCATGCCCAGTCCGTGGTGCATTCCATGGTGCAGTTCGTCGATGGATCCATCATTGCCCAGGCCTCGCCGCCGGACATGTGCCTTCCCATAGCCCTGGGCCTGGGCTGGCCGGACAGGGTTCCCCAAGCGGCCTCGGCCTGCGACTGGACCCAGGCAGCCACCTGGACCTTCGAGCCCTTGGATGTTGCGGCCTTCCCTGCGGTGGACCTTGCCAAGGACGCCGCGAAACAGGGCAGCACGTTCCCGGCGGTCTTCAACGCCGCAAACGAGGAAGCCGTCACGGCGTTCCATGCGGGCCGCATCCGGTTCACGGACATCGTGGACACCATCGCAGCCGTTCTCAGCGAACACCCAGGATCCTCCGGGCTGACAGTGGAATCCGTACTGGATGCTGAGAGCTGGGCACGTGCGCGCGCCAATGAACGTTTAGCAGTCAGCAGTCTCTAGGAAGCAGTAAGCACCTCCATGACCCCCGTTCTCCTCTTTGTCCTCGGTGTCGTTTTTGTAGCCATCGGCATCGCGGCCTCCATCGCGCTCCACGAAGTGGGCCACCTCCTGCCCGCCAAGTTGTTCAAGGTCCGGGTCACCAAGTACATGATCGGCTTTGGCCCCACGCTTTGGTCACGGCGGAAAGGCGAAACCGAGTACGGCGTGAAGGCCATCCCGCTGGGTGGCTACGTGTCCATGATCGGCATGTACCCGCCCAACAAAGAGGACGGGACGGTCCGTCCTTCCAGCACCGGAATGTTCCAGACCCTGGCCACGGAAGCCCGCTCCATGGCGCACGAGGAAGTTGGCCCGGGCGACGGGAACCGGGTTTTCTACCGGCTCCCGGTGTGGAAAAAGATCATTGTGATGCTGGGCGGTCCTGCCATGAACATCGTCCTCGGCGTCATCCTGACAGCCGTACTGCTGATGGGATTCGGCTTCGCCACGGCCACCACCACCATCTCCGATGTCTCCAAGTGCCAGGTGGCAGCCGGTGAAACAGTGGACCCGGATTCGGCCGACTGCCAGCTCACCCCGGCCGCCGCTGCCGGCCTGAAACCGAACGATACCGTCACCTCCTTCGACGGCAAGACCGTCACCAGTTGGGACCAGCTGACCGAATGGATTCGTGCCTCGGCAGGCCGCGAAGTGGCCATCACCGTTGAACGGGACGGCTCGCCGGTGTCCACCACCGTGACCCCCGTGCTGTCCGCCCGGCCCATCATCGGAGTGGACGGCCGGCAGGCAACGGACGACGCCGGCAACCTCCTGTACCAGGACGTCGGCTTCCTGGGCATTGGTGCGCAGACGGAACTGGTGCCGCAGCCGGCGTCGTCCGTCCTGCCCATGGCGGGGGAGAACATCAAGCAGGTGGCAGGCGTGATCTTCAACCTCCCGGCGCGGGTGGTGGGCGTGGCCAAAGCTGCCTTCAGTGAGGAACCGCGCGACCCCAACGGCCCCATCAGCGTGGTGGGCGTGGGCAGGGTGGCCGGCGAAGTGGCCGCGATGGAGGAAATCCCCGTCCAGTCGCGCGTTGCCACGCTGACCGGACTGCTGGCCGGACTCAACTTTGCGCTGGCGGTCTTCAACCTGGTTCCGCTGTTGCCTCTCGACGGCGGCCACGTGGCGGGAGCGCTGTACGAAGGTGCCCGGCGCCAGGTGGCGAAACTGTTCGGCAAGCCTGACCCCGGAGCCTTTGATATCGCCAAACTCCTCCCGGTGACTTATGTGGTGGCAGCGTTGCTGATGGGCATGAGCGCACTCCTCATTTATGCGGACATCGTGAAGCCGGTAAACCTCTTCGGCTGATCTTCGTGGCAAGGTAAACGCCCCACGACTGACTTCTCCATATCAGCCAATATTGGCTGATATCAAATAATCAGCTATTTGTGATTGATTATTGCGGATCAGCTGCATACGGTTAGGACATGTACGTTCTGACCATTGACCAGCGGGGGAGCACTTCGGACGTCGACCGCGTACCGGAGCTGATAGCCGAGCTGCGGAGGCTCACCCCCGCACGGTTTGAGCGTTCCGTGGGCGACGAACTCCAGGGCGTGGTGGACCGGCCCGATGAGGTGGTGGACGTGGCCCTGCATGCCCTCCGGTCCGGGTACTGGTACGTGGGGATTGGCATCGGTATGGTGCAGGTCGCTCCGGGAGGCAGCCCCCGCGAAGGGTCCGGAAGCGGATTTGTGGCCGCGCGAAAAGCCGTGGAACTGGCGAAGACTGCTGCAGGCCAGGTGCCGCTGTCAGTGGTGGCGGGGATGATGGGCCGTGGCAAGGAAATCCCGGACCACACCAAGGAAGGTGCCATGGCAGGTGCCAACGCCCAGGCAGTACTCCGGTTGATCGGACGCCTTGTGCAGGAACGTACGGAGGCCCAGTGGCGCGTCGTGGACCGCCTCCGCGCCGTGCAGGCCGGCGATGGCAAGCACGGCAGCCAGAAACAGGTTGCCAAGGAGCTGGGGATAACGGAGCAATCGGTGAGCCGTGCCGTCCTCCGCTCCGGCTGGCAGGAAGAATGGGCAGCCAGGCCGGCAGCAGCCATGCTCCTGGAATACGCGCGGAGCCGGATTGCCGATGCCACGGCTGCTCCGCCTGAAACTGCACTGCCTGAAACTGCACCGCCTGAAACTGCACCGCCTGTAACTGCACCGCCCGGAACGACCCCGCCCCGGAACGAAGGAGACACGTGACCGCCGTCTGGATAACCGCCGCCCTGCTGGTGGCAGGCTTCGCCGGCTGGCCTGTGACGGCCCTGGTGTTCAGGCTCGCCCGGACCATCGATGATAAGGCGGATGCCGCCAAAGCGGCAGAGGAAGCCCGGAGGGCAGCGGAGGATCCTGCTGCAGACGTCACTGTTGATCCCAGCCACGCCGAAAACCAAAGTGTGGACGGTGAGCTGACGGCGCCACCGGACGTCCCGCCGTCGGCCGGCTCTGCTTCCGGGCCGCCGGCGCCAACCCAGCGCATCCTGCGTGGCGGCGCGATCATCGGAATCCTGGAAAGGCTCGGGGTTTGCCTGGCAATCCTGACCGGGCAGCCGGTGGCCATCGCCTACATTGTGGCCATCAAGGGCCTGGGCAGGTTTGCGGAGCTCAAGGAAACGCCGGTCGCGGCAGAGCGCTTCATCATTGGAACCCTAACCTCCATGCTCTGGGCGGCCGGAACAGCAGCAGCCGTCAAAGTCCTGTTCCTGTCCTAGGATCCCGTCGCCCGGGACACGTGTACTGGTGAGACATGTCCTGGGAACACTTGTCTTGTGATCCAGGCTGGTGCGGAGGTGGGACGGCAACCATCCGGCTGTCCGGATACGTGCAACGGCAGGCAGGGCGATAGGGTAGCCGTATGACAGTTTTTGCCGTTGAGTACGTTTACGCCGCCGATTCCACCGAAGCCCGCAGTGAAGCCCGTCCGGCGCACCGCGAATGGACCGCCGGCCTGGCGCAGGACGGTGCCATCCTGGCAAGCGGGCCTTACGGTGACGGGGCGGGAGCGCTGCTGATCTTCAAGGCCGCCGACGAGGCCGCCCTGAACTCGATCCTCAAGCAGGACCCCTTTGCGGCCGCCGGAGTTATCGCCGGAACGCGCATCACCGAATGGTCTCCCATCACCGGCATGCTGGCCGGCCTCACCGCCTAGCCGCCCACTTTTCAAACTTTTAGGAGTCCACGTGACCTCGGTCAGCCTGGGAATGCCTGCGGCACCGCCGCCCGTCCTTGCCCCCCGCCGGAAGACCCGCCAGATCAAGGTCGGTTCTGTGGGGGTGGGTTCTGATTTCCCCATCAGCGTGCAGTCCATGACCACCACGCCCACCACCGACATCAACGCCACCCTGCAGCAGATCGCGGAACTCACCGCCTCCGGTTGCGACATCGTGCGCGTCGCCTGCCCCTCAGCCGATGACGCCGAAGCGCTGCCCATCATCGCCAAGAAGTCCCAGATCCCGGTGATCGCGGACATCCACTTCCAGCCGAAATATGTCTTCGCTGCCATCGAAGCGGGCTGCGCCGCGGTGCGTGTGAACCCCGGGAATATCCGTAAGTTTGATGACCAGGTCAAGGAGATCGCGGCGGCCGCCCGCGATCACGGCACCTCCATCCGTATCGGGGTGAACGCAGGCTCGCTGGAGCCCGGCATCCTGAAGAAATACGGCAAGGCCACGCCTGAAGCGCTGGTGGAGTCCGCTGTGTGGGAAGCATCCCTGTTCGAGGAGCACGGCTTCCACGACTTCAAGATCTCCGTAAAGCACAACGACCCCGTGATTATGGTGGCGGCGTACGAGATGCTGGCGGAGAAGGGCGACTGGCCGCTTCACCTCGGCGTGACCGAGGCCGGGCCAGCGTTCCAGGGAACCATCAAATCGGCCACGGCCTTCGGGGCGCTCCTGTCCCGCGGCATCGGCGACACCATCCGGGTTTCGCTCTCCGCCCCGCCAGTGGAGGAAATCAAGGTGGGGAACCAGATTCTCCAGTCCCTCAACCTGCGCCCCCGGAAACTGGAGATTGTCTCCTGTCCGTCCTGCGGCCGCGCGCAGGTGGACGTGTACACGCTTGCCGAGCAGGTGACTGCAGGCCTGGAAGGCATGGAGATCCCGCTGCGCGTGGCCGTGATGGGCTGCGTGGTAAACGGTCCCGGTGAAGCCCGCGAGGCAGATCTTGGCGTTGCTTCCGGCAACGGCAAGGGCCAGATCTTTGTGAAGGGTGAAGTCATCAAGACTGTGCCCGAGAGTCAAATTGTTGAGACACTGATCGAAGAGGCCATGCGTATCGCGGAAGAGATGGGGGAGGCCGATGGCGAAGATGCTGTCAAGGGTAGCCCCGTGGTTAGCGTCTCGTAAGGACGTCCCCGACCCCCCGGGACTTTCCGTCCGCACCCTGGACGGCACGGATACTGCTGCGCTCCGGATGCTGGCGCAGCAGGATCCGGTCACCAACGTCTTTATCCTCGCGCATTTGCGTGCCGCCGGCACTGCCGCACCCACCAGCGGCGGCGCCGGCGTGATCGGTGTTTTCGACGACGGCATCCTGGTGGGTGCGTGCTGGGCAGGGGCAAACCTGGTTCCGGTCCAGCTGGACCCGGAGTTGGCAGGGGTGGTCGCGGAAGTGGCCAACACATCCGGCCGCCGCTATGCCTCGGCCTTTGGCCCGGCCGAGGCGGTCCTGGCGCTGCACGCGGAACTCCTCGCACGCGGCCACCGGGCCCACGAAGTCCGCGCGGAACAGCCCCTCATGACCATCGAGGGGCCGCCGGCGATCAAGCCAAATCCCGGCCTTGAACCGGGAAACCTTGCGGACTTTGACCGCATCCTGCCTGCCTGCGCCGCAATGTTCGAGGAAGAAGTGGGATATTCGCCCTTCCTGGGCGGCCGGGAGTTCTATAGCCGGCGGGTGGAAGGGCTCATCCGCCAAGGGCATTCCCTGGTCCACCTGAACCACGCCCGCGAGGTGGTGTTCAAGGCCGAACTGGGCGCCGTCACGGCCGAGGTCACCCAGATCCAAGGCGTCTGGATGAACCCGCTGTACCGCGGCCAGGGCTTGAGCGCCGGGTACATGGCCGCCGTCGTTGAGCACGCGCGGAGAGTCGCACCCATTACCAGCCTCTACGTCAATGGCTTCAACCTGCGGGCACGAGCCACCTACGAGCGGGTCGGCTTCCGCCAGGTGGGCACATTCGCTACTGTTCTTTTCTAGCGGGCGGTTGCTTGCAGATAAGTCATTGGGGGAACACATGAAGACATCCGTGCTGCGCGCGTTCGGGGCTGCCATCATTCTCGGCACGGCAATCTCAGCCTGCGCCGGCCCTGCCGAACCCCAGGCCAGCGCACCGCCGTCCAGTGCACCGCCCGCATCGGAAAGCCTGAAAACCGGCAGCACGCCACCTGCCACAACGCCCGCAGCCACGCCTACTCCCGCCGCCAAGGCCTACACGTCCACGGAGCTCGCCGGAATCCTCCAGCAGCTCGAGGACTCCGAAGGCCGGAAACTTTCAGTCCTGGCGGGCAGCGACCTTACCGACATCCTGGACCAGACCAGGGCTTTGATCGCCGCCATCGAAGTCTCCCCGGCCGAATGCAAGGAGTTGGCCGTGTCCAGCACTGTGCCCCAGATGGGCAATGCTGCAATGGCGCTGGGTCAAAGCACGGATCCGGCCACCGGCGCGGCCACCGCGGTGTCTCTTACCTCAGGCCTGGATGAGGCCGCTCTCGCAGGGGTCGCCAATCAACCGGTTCAGCTGGGACAGTGCGCCAACATGACCATGAAAGCGTCAGGGGTGGACGTCGCGGTTTCCATCACGCCCATGGATGGCGTGGGAGGAATGTCCAATACCGTCGCCTACAGGACTGACACCCAGCTTCCCGATGGCCGCGTGCAGTCCATGATCACCGCCCTGGCCGTTGAGCGCGGGGTGCTGCTCAGCGCCGTCGCGTCAGGCGGTGAAAGCGAGGCCGATGCTGCGTGGCGTGCCGGCGCTCTGCTGGATACCGCTGCCGCACTTGTCGAATAAGCCTGCCGAAGTAAGTTGGCCCGTTAAGTGAGTTCGCCCGTCAGGTACCGCTGCACGTTGGGGGCGACGAGCCTGACGAGGTCCTCCGGTGCGGCCGAGGCGAGGGGTTCCAGCCGCACCACGTAGCGGACCATCATGAGTCCCACCATCTGTGTGGCCACCAGATCTCCGCGCAAGGCAACTTCCTGGGGCGGTCCCGGCACCCCCGCCGTGATCCGGCCAAGGACAGTCCGCGTCACCAGCTCCCGGAGGAGAGCCGTCCGGGCCTTCGAGCCGAGTGTGCCCCGCACGAAGGCCACAAGGCTTGGCTGCGCCGGACTTTCCCAGAGGCGAAGGACGGCGCGGACGATCAACTCGGCGCGCTGTTCGGGGCGGGCGGAGGAAACTCCGGCCAGTACCTCTTCCGGATCGGCCGGGAGTTCCACACTCAGGGCGAACAGCTCATCCTTGCCGGTGAAGAAATGGTGCACCATAGCAGGATCCACACCCGCCGCACGGGCCACCTGCCGCAGGCTGGTGCCTTCGAAACCGTGTTCTGCGAACAGCCGACGGGCACTGTCCAGAATCCGTTCCCTGGACGCCGTTGATCCGCCGCGCCGCCCCCGCCTTGCCGGCGGGGGATCACCGGGAGTGCCTTGCCGCACGGAATGACCGTCCGGCCGGGCGTTCCCCCCGGACAAGGCGTTCCCCTCAGGTTCGGCGTTCCCCTCAGGCAGGGTCATGCAGTCCGCCTCCGCAGCGTCAGGGAGGCCAGCACCAGCACTCCCAGCACGATGGCTCCCATGATGGCCGCGTCCTGCCACATCTGTTCGGTGGCCTCGGGATTGGCGGCAATCTCCTGCAGGGCGTCCACGGAGAACGTGAGGGGAAGAACATTCGAGATCGACTCGAGGGCATCGTTCATGCGGTCCCGCGCCACGAACAGTCCGCACAGGAGGATTTGCGGTACCACCACCACCGGCATGAACTGGACGGCCTGGAACTCGGTCCGGGCAAACGCCGAACACAGCAGGCCAAGGGCCACGCCCAGGACGGCGTTGATCACGGCGATGAGGACCACGAAGCCGGGCGGGCCCTCGATATCGAGATCGAATACCCAGTACGCCACCGCAGTAGCCACCAATGACTGCAGGGCGGCCATGATGGAAAACGCCAGGCCGTAGCCAAAGAGCAGGTCCGCCTTATGGACAGGAGTGGTGAGCAGCCGCTCCAGCGTTCCCGAGGTCCGCTCACGCAGCATGGTGATGGAGGTGACCAGGAACATCACCACAAACGGGAAAATGGCGAGCATCATCAGCCCCACGCGGTCGAAAGTGCGCGGCGCCCCGGGCGGCAGGGCCTCATTCTCGAAGAGGAAGTAGACGGCCGTGAGCAGCAATGCCGGGACCACCAGGATCAAGGCGATGCTGCGGCGGTCATGCCGCAGCTGCTCCAGCACCCGGCGGGTAGTTGCGAGCATCATCAGGATGTCCATTACCGTACGCTCCCGTCCTGTGCTGCCCGGTCCAGTGCTGTCCGGTCTTGTGCTGCCCCGTCCTCGGCAGCGGGACCGGCATCTTCCCCCGCTTCCTGGATGATGTGCAGGAACGCCTTTTCAAGGTCAGCGCTGTGCCCGCGCCGGCTCAGTTCCGCCGGCGTCAGCTGGGCAAGGAGCCGGCCTTCCCGCAGGAGGAGCAGGGACTCGCAGTGGCTGGCTTCCTCCATGACATGGCTTGATACAAGCAAGGTGGTCCCTTGGGCGGCCATGGCGCGGAACCGGCCCCAGAGGTCCGCGCGGAGCACTGGGTCCAGTCCAACGGTCGGCTCGTCCAGCACCAGGAGGCGCGGACGGGCCACCAGTGCGCAGGCGAGGGATACCCGGCTGAGCTGGCCGCCGGACAGGTCCGCGGTCTTCTGCCGCGCCTGGCGTTCAAGTCCGACGGCGGCAATCGCCTCCGCTGCCTCGGCCGCCCCTTGGCGGTGCATGGCACCGAAGTAGCGTACGTTGCCTTCCACGGTGAGGTCAGGGTAGACGCTGGGGGACTGGGTCACGTACCCCACCTGGTGCCGCAGGGCACTGCTGCCGGGCGGCAGCCCCAGGACCCGCACCGACCCGGACGTGATGCGCTGCACCCCGACGATGGCGCGCATCAGCGTGGTTTTTCCGCTTCCGGAGGGACCCAGCAGGCCGGTGATTTGTCCGGCCGGAATGGCGAAGTCCAGTTCCCGAAGGACGGGAACACTTCGGCGCACAACCGTCAGGCCGCCGGCCGCCACCGCCTCGCCGTCGTCCGCATCCGCATCCGCCAAATTGTGTACTGCCGAACGTGACATGTCCGCCTCCGCTGAAGGGCAGGTGCCGGGCCGGAAGGCCAATAATTCATCACCTGATGAATTAAATCTAAGCCCGGCTTTGCGGGTAATCAACAGCCTTGAATGGAAAAGCACTTGATAAATGTGGGCGCCATCACTTAGGTTCGAACTAGCTGCGCTGGAGTGGCGTGGGCGGTCTCACCAGTCCTCACCAGTACTTAGGCGATAACGGCGTTGAGCCACGCCCGGATGCAATGACCAGCCTCGAGGGGGGCCAGGGGCTTTGTATTTCCGGGCGTGGCTCTACTGTCTCCGCCGTGGCCAGGTCTTCGGCCAGGGCACAGGGTCTGCCGGGGGAGTCGGGGCCAGGTGTCCAGTGCCGGTAGATTAGTACCCAGACGAATTTGTCCGGCCCCTGCTGATCCAGCACTTCCCCAGAAACGGATATCCACCCGTGGTTACAAGACTGTCCCAGCTTTTCCTGCGCACGCTGCGTGAAGATCCCGTCGACGCCGAGGTGGCCAGCCACCGGCTCCTGGTCCGTGCGGGCTACATCCGCCGTGCCGCTCCCGGGATCTACACCTGGCTCCCGCTGGGGCTCAGCGTCCTGCGCAAAGTCGAGGCCATCATCCGGGAGGAAATGGCGAACATCGGCGCCCAGGAAGTCCACTTCCCTGCGCTCCTGCCGCGTGAACCCTATGAGGCCACCAACCGCTGGACCGAATACGGTGAAGGACTGTTCCGCCTCCAGGACCGCAAGGGCGCGGACTACCTGCTGGCCCCCACGCATGAGGAAATGTTCACGCTGCTGGTCAAGGACCTCTACTCCTCGTACAAGGACCTCCCGCTGAGCCTGTACCAGATCCAGAACAAGTACCGCGATGAGGCGCGCCCCCGGGCAGGCCTGCTGCGCGGCCGCGAATTCATCATGAAGGACTCCTACTCCTTCGATGTGGACGACGCCGGCCTGGACGCCAGCTACGCCGCCCACCGCGGCGCCTACCTGCGGATCTTCGAGCGCCTCGGCCTGGAAGTCATCCCGGTCACGGCCACTGCCGGTGCCATGGGCGGGTCCAAGAGCGAAGAGTTCCTGCACCCCACGGATATCGGCGAGGACACCTTCGTCCGGTCCGCCGGCGGCTACGCTGCCAACGTTGAGGCCGTGACCACCGTGGTCCCGGCGGACATCGACTACACCGGCGCCCCGGCTGCCGAGGTGCTGGACACCCCTGACACTCCCACCATCGAAACGCTGGTGGCCGCCGCCAATCAGATAGCCCCCCGCTCGGAGGCTGACGGCGGCGCCTGGACCGGTGCGGACACGCTCAAGAATGTTGTCCTCGCCGTGACCCTGCCCACCGGGGAACGCCAGCTCGTGGTGATCGGCCTGCCCGGCGACCGCGGGGTGGACCTGAAGCGCGTCGAAGCGAACATCGGATCCTTCCTGCCCATCGCCGGCGAGATCGGACTGGAGGCCGCGAACGACGATGACCTCAAGAAGCAGCCGCTGATCGTCAAGGGCTACCTTGGGCCCGGCCTGACGCTCGAGGAACCTCTGCTGGGCACCGAAAGCGCCACGAAGCTGCTGTACCTGGTGGATCCCCGCGTCGTCAGCGGCACCGCCTGGATCACCGGCGCCAATGAAGCCGGCAAGCACGTATTCGGGCTCGTTGCCGGCCGGGACTTCACCTGGGACGGCGTCATCGAATGCACCGACGTCCGCGAAGGCGATCCCGCCCCGGACGGTTCCGGTCCGCTGGAAACGGCCCGCGGCATCGAAATGGGCCACATTTTCCAGCTGGGCCGGAAGTACGCCGAAGCCCTGGAACTGAAGGTCCTGGACCAGAACGGCAAGCAGGTCACCGTGACCATGGGTTCCTATGGTGTGGGCGTCACCCGCGCCGTGGCGGCCTTGGCCGAATCCAACCATGACGCCAAAGGCCTGGTCTGGCCACGGGCCGTGGCACCCGCTGACGTCCACGTGGTGGCCGTGGGCAAGGGCGAGGACATCTTCACCACCGCAGAGCAGCTGGCAGCGGACCTGGAAGCCGCAGGCCTCGATGTCCTGCTTGACGACCGGCCCAAGGTCTCGCCGGGCGTCAAGTTCGGCGACGCCGAACTTGTGGGCGTCCCCACGATCCTCGCCGTCGGCCGCGGCCTGGTGGACGGCGTGGTGGAGATCAAGGACCGCCGCAGCGGCGAAGCCGAGAACATAGCCGTGGACAAGGCCGTTGACTACGTGGTCAACGCCGTCCGCGCCTCCTGATCCCCGGGCGTGCTCCCCGGGCTTGAATCCATCGAGCTGACAACGCTGGTCCTGATCGTAGTGGCCGGTTTCGCTGCCGGCTGGGTGGATGCCGTGGTGGGCGGGGGCGGGCTGATCCAGCTCCCGGCCCTGCTGCTGGTGCCGGGCATTACGCCCGTCCAGGCGCTGGCAACAAACAAGATGGGGTCCATCTTTGGTACTGCCACCAGCGCCGTTACGTACTATCGGCGGGTGGGTCCGGACCTCCGGACGGCCTTGCCGATGGCCGCTATTGCCCTGGCGGGAAGCTTCGGCGGCGCTGTGCTGGCCGCCAACCTGCCGTCCAGCGTGTTCAAACCCATCATTGTTGCCGCGCTTGTGGCGGTGGCACTCTTCACGGCGTTGAAACCGGATGCCGGCCACATCACGGCGCTGCGGCACGACGGCCATAAACACTACGTGGTGGCCTGCCTGATCGGTGCCGTGATCGGCTTCTACGACGGCCTGATCGGTCCGGGTACCGGATCCTTCCTGGTCATCGCCCTGGTCTCGGCGATGGGGTACGCGTTCCTGGAAGCCAGTGCCAAGGCCAAGATCGTGAACATGGCAACCAACGCGGGGGCATTGCTGTTCTTCCTGCCGCACGGGTCCATCCTGTGGGCGCTGGGCCTGCTGCTGGGCGCTGCCAATATGGCGGGCGGGTATCTTGGGGCACGGACGGCGGTGGCGCAGGGCAGCAAATTTGTCCGCGTGGTCTTCCTGGTGGTGGTGGCTGCGCTGATCGTTAAGCTCGGCTACGACGTCTGGCAGGAAAACTTCGCCGGACAAGGGTAGGACAAGGCTCTCGTGGCTGTCGGGAGCCGGGCGTAGCATGCAGATATGCCCCATGGTGACGATGAGTACTCCAGTGCTTTATCCGCAGCGGCGGGCCATGCCGCGGCATGGCTTCGAAGCCTTCCAGACCGTCACGTCGGCCCCCTCCTACCGGCCCACGACCTCACCGGGGCGTTCGGCGGACCGTTGCCAACCTCGGGCATGCCCGCAGCCGACGTCGTGGACCTCCTTGCCCGGACAGCCGAACCCGGGCTCATGGCCATGCCCTCAGGCCGCTTCTTCGGCTGGGTCATCGGCGGAACCCTGCCCTCTGCGCTTGCTGCAGACTGGCTGGTCAGCGCCTGGGACCAGAATGCCGGCCTCCGTTACGCCACCCCCGCAATGGCAGCCATTGAGGAAAGTGCCGGCACCTGGCTGCTGGAGCTGCTGGGGCTTCCGGCAGGGTCCGACGTCGGATTTGTCACCGGCGCCACGATGGCCAACTTCACCGGGATGGCAGCGGGGCGCTGGCGGCTCCTCGCCAATGCCGGCTGGGACCTGGACCGCGACGGACTCAGCGGTGCACCCCGGATCCGATGTTTCGTTGGCAGGGAGCGGCACGACACCGTGGACCTCGGCCTCCGGTACCTGGGGCTCGGCAGGCCGGTGGTGGTGGACGCAGACCCCCAGGGACGGTTGATCCCGGCAGCATTGGAAGCTGCGCTGTCTGAAGGGACCGGGCCGGCTCTTGTGTGCCTGCAGGCAGGGAACCTCCATTCCGGCGCTTTTGACCCCTTCCCCGAAGCCATCCGCATTGCCAGGCAGCACGGGGCCTGGGTCCACGTCGACGGCGCTTTCGGCCTATGGGCGGCGGCAGCGCCGGAGCTTCGCCATCTGACCCGCGGGTACGAGGACGCCGATTCGTGGGGGACTGATGCGCACAAGACCCTCAACGTGCCGTACGACTGCGGCATCGCCGTCGTCCGGGACGCGTCAGCCCTTCGGTCCGCGATGGGCCTGCACACGAGCTACCTGATCCATGACGCTGAAGGGCCCGGCGACCCGTTCGAGAAGGTCCCGGAGTTGTCCCGCCGCGCCCGTGGCGTGCCGGTGTGGGCGGCACTGAAGAGCCTTGGCCGCGACGGCGTGGCAGCCCAGGTGCAGGGGCTGGCGGCTGCCGCGTCGGAGATCGCGGCGGGGCTGGGAGCCCTGGACGGCGTGGAGGTGCTGAACGACGTCGAGTACACCCAGGTGAGCGTGGCGTTCGGCGATGATGCCACCACCCGTGCGGTGACGGCGCGCATTATCGAGGACGGAAAAGTGTGGATGTCCGGCTCCCGCTGGCGGGACCGGGACATCCTGCGTGTTTCCGTGAGCAACTGGCAGACGGCGGAAGAAGAGGTGGCCACTGCCGTTGCGGCGGTCGGGTCCGCCGTTGCCGCAGTCCGCAGTGTCTGATCACCGGCACGCTTGAACACGGTACTTCTTCAGCGCGCGCCCGCCACTTCTTTACCGGGCGCCTACCGCTTCGCCGGGCTCCGGCAGGCGGTGGGCCGGTGGCAGCCCGTCCAGGGTCCTGCCGGCTAGTGTGCTGGCCACCCAGAGGGAGCGGGCCAGATCCCCGCGATGATCCGGTTTGCCTGCATACCCCAGGGCATTGGCCACCTCCCGGGCAATTCCCCACTGCCTGGCTGCCTCGGGGTCCAGGCCCGCCGCGGAGCTGAACCTGGCGCAACGGCGTCGCAGGCCTGCCGCAGGGTTGTCCAACGGCAAATCCGACAGGCGGTTCCACAACAGCGGTGCCACGGCGAACTCGGGATCGCCGATCATCGGCTGGGGGTCGATGGCGGCGTAACCGGCCGCAGGAGGCACCTGCCGGCCAGGGTCAGCCGGGCGGGCCAGGATGTTGAGGTAATGCAGGTCGGTATGGACGAGGACGTCGCGGGCGGACCGCCGTCCCACCGCACCCCGGGTCTGGCACACCTCCAGGGCGGCCTCGAGGAGCCACCGGGGGAACGGCCGTCCCAGCTGTTCCCAGTCCGCGGGCAGGTCATCGCTCCACTGCTCCGCGCGGGCAGCGATGTGCTCGAATTCAAACCACTGCGGCCGGTCGTCGGGGGTGACGCTCAGCTGCCGCACCAGGCCGGCCCATACCGCCACCGCGTCTTCCATGGGCACGGTGGCGAGCGAGCGTTCGCCGTCGAGCCGTTCCAGGAGCATGGCGCAGGTGCCGGCATGGGAGGCGAGCAGTGTTACCGCGCCGTGGCCCTGCCAGAGGGCCAGGGCGTGCCGCTCAACCCGTGCTTCGTCGTGCGGGAAGGCGATCTTGAGGGCTGCCGGGCTGCCGTCCTGCTGCCGCACCGGGATCACGATGCCGCCATGGCCGTTCCAGGGCAGGGCACCGGGACGCAGGTCCGGGGTCAGCTCCCAGTTGTCCAGGCGGCCCTGGATGAGGTCCGGCAGGGAAGCGAGCCAGGCGCGTCCGGCACTGCTGCGGGTGTAGCGGGCAGTGAGGTCCGGAGGGATGGGTACTACCGCTGGCTGGCTCATCAGTTCCAGCCTAAGTCCACTGGTGCGGCACGTACCGCAGATACCCTTCAGACCACGCCCGTGGCCCCCAGGAGGTTGCCGACGGTGAAGGTGGCGGCGAGGGCGAGTGCGCCCCCGGCCACTACCCGCACTGCGGCGCGGAGCCTGGAGCCGCCGCCGATCCACGCCCCGAGTGCGCCCGTCAGTGCCAATGCCAGGAGCACGGCGAGGAACGTGACCGGAACCCGGACGTCCTGCGGCGGAAGCAGGATCGCCAGCATGGGCAGGGCCGCCCCGATCACGAAGGACACCGCCGAGGCAAAAGCGGCATGCCAGGGGCTGACGATGTCGTCCTCGTCAATGTTCAGCTCCGCGGACAGGTGCGCGGCGAGGGCATCGTGTGCTGTCAATTCCGCCGCCACCCGTCCTGCCGTCTCCTCGCTCAGGCCCTTGGCCTGGTAGATCGCCGTGAGTTCGGCGAGCTCCACTTCCGGTTCTTCGGCCAGCTCGCGGCGTTCCTTCTCGATCAGGGCCTTTTGGCTGTCGCTTTGGCTGCTCACGGAGACGTACTCTCCCAGCGCCATGGATACGGCGCCGCCCACCAGGCCGGCCGCGCCTGCGGCAAGGATCGGGCCGGAGGCAGCGGTTGCGCCGGCGACTCCCACCACGATCGCTGCCACGGAGACAATCCCGTCATTGGCGCCCAGGACACCGGCGCGCAGCCAGTTGAGGCGCTGGGCCAGGTCATTGCTGTGCGGTTCATTGTCATGGAAGGAGGATGCACCGGCTGTGTCCATCCCTACAGCAAACCATCCGGCGCCCCGGCCTGCCAGCACGGCCTGCAGCGGAGGAGGAGCCCTGTGATCACTGCGGCAGCGGCGGAAGCTGCCCTTCATCCAGCACCAGGCCCGGCAAAGGGCTTGTGTCCGCACCCCAGTGCTGCGCCCTCCGCGCGGCATCCTGCAGGGCCGCCAGTGCCCAGGCGCGTGTGGCCCCGTCGGCCAGCGCCACAACGTCGCCGTACAGCGGCAGCGTGTCCGCTTCCAGGCCGGCAAGTCCGGCCGCCGGGGCGTCAAGGAACCCCTGGTCCAGGACATATCCCGGCGGCTGCGGGAGCAGTGTCGCGCAATGCGTTCGCCCGTATTCCTCGGCATGGACGGCAAGCTCCTGGTGCTGCGCCAGGAATTCCGACGCCGGGCGGACGGCTTCAGGCGGAAGGCGCGTGAGGGCTGCCTGGTAGCCGTACGCCGTCTCCAGTTCGGCGCCGGCGGCCGCGACGAGGGCGGTTCCCAGGCTGGCCCCCGTGGGAGGGGACGTGGAGGCGGAGCCAGCAGCGGAGGGCGTGGCAGGGCACGCAGGGGCCGGCACCGTGGCGTCGTGAAATTCGGTCCCTTGCGCTTCTGCCTCAAGGGAGCCTGCCGCGCCGAGCCGTTCGGCGGCGAGGAGTTGCGCTGTGCCGGCGCCGGCGAGCAAACGTGCCATGCCGCCGTCGGCCGTTTCCGCATCCTTGAGGCGTTGCCGGCCACTGGCGGCGAGACTTGCGGCAAAGTCCGCAACGGTCACCACTGGAGGACTGGAGGGTGGGGGAGCGGCGGTTGGCGGGACCCAGGCCGCTGAAGCCGGCGCAGAGGTTGGCCCGGGTGCCTCCGCGGAAGCCTGGCTTCCAGGCAGCAGCAGTGCCCGGGCCTGGATGGTCAGCAACGTCACAACCTGGGTCATCGACTCCTCCGCCGGAGCGCCGGCATTGCTGCCGGCCTCTGCTTCGCCCAGCTCCAACGCTGCGGACCGCAGCTCGAGCGCCTCGTTCAGCGCGGCTTCGCGGGCCTGCTCCGAGAAAGGCGGTTCCGCAGGAGCGGGCGGTTCAGCGGGGGAAAAAGCGAAGCCCAGGCTGACCACCAGAAGGGCTGCGAGGGAAAAAACGGCGTACCGGAAATAGCGCATCCGCGGGCGGTTTTCCTGGTTGTCGTCTTTCACAACAGACCATGGTGCCACGTCGAGGGGGAATCCCCGTGCTCCAATGAACCGGTAAAATAGCTACGCTAGTACACACAACATCATCTATAGGGAGGCGGCCGGCATCGTGAGCAATGCAGAAGCCACAGCTTCATCAGACCATACCGGAACGGGTAAGGCTGAGGCCGCGCACAATCCGGAAGCTGCACGGCTCAGGGCGCTCCTTGAACCCTCCGTCCAGGCCAACCGCCTGTACTTGGAGGACGTGGCTATCATCCCCGGATCCCACCGCGTGGTCCACGTAGTGGTGGATCTGCCGCAGGAGGAGACCGGCGGAGTCAGCCTTGATGTCATCGCCGACATTTCCAAGGTGCTCTCCGATGTTTTGGACAACGATCCCGCAGATGACGGCCGCCCCTACGACCTCGAAGTCTCTTCGCCCGGCGTCGGACGGCCGCTGACGGAGCCGCGCCACTGGCACCGCGCCAAGGGGCGAATGGCGAAAGTCAACGTCCTCCAAGGCGACAACGTCACGGGCCGCATCCAGGCGGTGGACGCCTCAGGCGTGACCATCGTCCCCGAGATCGCGGTCAAAAAGGGAATGAAGCCCAGGCAGGGCGATCCCATCAAGCTTCCTTTCGACAGGATCCGCAACGGAAAAGTCGAGATCGAATTCAGCCACCTCCACGAGGACGGTCTGGAACCTGAACACAATGGACCTTCTGAGGAGGCCTGATGGATATTGACATGAGCGCACTGAGACTTCTGGAGCGTGAGCGTGAAATCCCGCTGGACCTCCTGATCCCCACCATCGAGCAGGCGCTTCTGGTGGCCTACCACAAATCGCCCGGCGCCTTCGAGAAGGCCCGCGCGGAGCTTGACCGCAAGAGCGGCCACGTGACCATCTGGGCCGTGGAGATTGACGACGACGGCGCCCCCATCGGCGAGTTCGAGCACACCCCGGAGGGCTTCGGCCGTATCGCCGCCAGCACCGCCCGCCAGATTATCCTGCAGCGTCTGCGCGACGTTGAGGACGACAACGTCCTGGGTGAGTTCAAGGGCCGTGAGGGCGAACTTGTGGCCGGCACCATCCAGCAGGGCCACAACCCGCACATGGTCCAGGTCAACCTGGGCACGGTGGAAGCGCTCCTGCCGCCGCCCGAGCAGGTGCCGGGGGAGAAGTACCTCCACGGGAACAGGCTGCGTGCCCTGGTGATCGATGTGCACCGCGGCTCCAAGGGCCCGTCCGTCACGCTGTCCCGGTCCCACCCCGGCCTCGTCCGGAAGCTCTTCGAACTGGAAGTTCCCGAGATCGCCGACCGCTCCGTGGAGATCGTTGCGCTGGCCAGGGAAGCCGGCCACCGCACCAAGATCGCGGTTAAGGCCAACACCCCCGGCATCAACGCCAAGGGTGCCTGCATCGGTGAAATGGGCTCCCGCGTGCGGGCTGTGATGACGGAACTGAACGACGAGAAGATCGACATCGTTGACTTCAGCGAGAACCCGGCCACCTTCATTGCCAGCGCATTGTCGCCGTCGCGGGTGAATTCGGTCACCATCACCGACGAGGCTACGCGTTCCGCCCGCGTGGTGGTTCCCGATTACCAGCTTTCCCTGGCCATCGGCAAGGAGGGCCAGAACGCCCGCCTGGCGGCCAAGCTGACCGGCTGGCGCATCGATATCGTGTCCGACGCAGCGGCTCCGCGCGAAAACTGAACCAACCCTCTCCGGGGTGGCCACGCCGGGACTGCTCTGCGGTTTCGGGCAGAACGGCCCGGAGGGGCTAGAATAGAAAAGGCCGCGCCCAACGGCCGGCAGCCGTGTGCCTCGAGCATGCCCCTTCCGCTGACTCAGCGGAAGGCCAGGCATTCCCGGGGCCAGCAGATATACATGTCAGGAAGATGACCGTGGCAGAGCTTTCCACCGGGAATCAACCCGAACGTACCTGCATCGGATGCCGGAAGAAGGGCCTGCGGTCTGAATTGCTCCGGCTCGTCGCCGAAGGCAACGGCTCTGCCGCTGTCCTGGTGGATGAACGACGCCGGCTGGCTGGCCGGGGTGCTTGGCTGCACCCCAGCGAATCGTGCCTGGCTCTGGCGATCAAACGGCGGGCTTTCGGACGTGCCCTTGCGGGCGCAACGGAAACTGCCGCCGTCGAACACTGGATCAAGCCGGAAACGAACGTTGCAGGCACCACGGCAACTGCAACACCAACCGTCCAACCTGAAAGCGGGTCAGAAATCTGATGGAAACCCGATGAGTTCCCAGCGATGAGTGCGTAACGATGACAACAACTTTGTTGCGCTCTGCAATGGGCCCTTCCGTAGTAATCGCGGCTGGGGTCCGCAGTAAGAAGTAGACGGTTCGTGCCTGGCTCGGTGCGGACCGAGACAGGAGAAATGTGGCCAAGGTCCGCGTACATGAGCTCGCCAAAGAGCTCGGTATTACTTCCAAAGATGCAGTGACAAAACTGCAGGAACTGGGCGAATTTGTTCGCTCCGCCTCTTCCACCATTGAGGCCCCCGTTGTGCGTAAACTGCGCAACGCCTTCCCCGACGCTGCGGCCAAGGCCTCAGCACCGGCGGCCGCGCCCAAGGCGCCCGCCCCGGCGGCAGAAGCACGTCCTTCAACTCCGGCTCCCGGCCCGGCAGCTCCCAAGGCTCCGGCTCCCGCGGCGCAGGCACCTGCCCCCGCCGCTCCGGCAGCACCGGCCCAGCCTGCTGCTTCGGCTCCGGCGGCACCTGCTGCCAGCCGGCCTGCAGCTCCGGCGGCCCCCGCCGCCCCCACCAG
>NZ_VHIJ01000053.1:0-7152 GCF_006680095.1 Pseudarthrobacter sp. B4EP4b
ATCCCCATCCCCGCTATCAGGGCAAGCCCCACCACCGTGGGCCGGTGCGCGCGAAGCCAGCGGCGCCGCCCCAACTCGTCCCCCACCGGCCCTTCGTTGTCTCCGGCCAGCAGTACGGCAAGTTCGCCGGACGGGACTGGTGCGGGGAGCGACGCCAGGGATCCCAGCGAGAGGAGGGCGGAGCGAAGCGTGTCATCCTGCCCGAATCCGGCATCGAGGAGCATCTCCTCCACGGTTTCCGGCAACACGTTGGCTTGCGGTGTCATGGCCTCAGGTACTCCTTCACTGCCGAAAGTTCCCGGAGCTTGCCCAGCGCCCGCCGCTGCAGCTGCTTCACGGCACCCGGGCTTTTGCCCATGGCATCGGCTGACTGCTCCACGGTGAGCCCGGCCACGAGGCGCAGGGACAGGACCTCGCGCTGGTCCTGAGGCAACCCGTCCAGCAGGTCCAGGACTTCCCGCGGGGAGATTCGTTCGAGGGCCTCGGATTCGGCGGAAGAGTCTTCCCGCCGGTCCAGCTCGGGCTCGAAAGGCAACTTGGCGGGCGTGCGGCTTTGGCGCCGGTGGTCGTCCACCATCCGGGCGTGGGCCACCGAAAAGATCAACGTGCGCAGCCCGGCCGTGCCGCCGTGAATGGTGCCAAGCCGCGGCAGGACGGAGAGGAACACTTCCTGCATGGCCGCCTCCGGATCCTCGACTCCCCGGGCGGTGAGATAGCCCAGGACCTGTGACGCATACGTCCGGTAGACGACGCTGAAGACGGCCGGCCCGGCGGAGTGCTCACCCAGGTCCTGGTCTGTCAGCGCATCAATCACGGACGTAGTGCTTTCGGTCAAAGAAGGGCCACTGGGGGGTGAGGCTGAATCCGCTTCACGGAATGCCTTTTCCCCGCATCACTTTACCCTTCGGTAACCACTGCCCGGGTGCGCCACGCGTTGATGTTGCAACGGTCACGCCCCCGCCCCGGACATTGAAAGAGCCGGCCTGGAACGTGATGGGGGACAAGTTCCAGGCCGGCGCTACATAGGGGTAATCGCTCCGGGCGCGCCAAGGGTTACGCCCTGGGGCAAAAACTTTAGGAATTTTTTGCGGAGCCTTCAGCGGGCCGCAGCCGTCACCCAGCGGGGCCGGCTTCCCTGCCGGCGGGGACCGTTGGCCAAGCTGAAAGTGTGCCCGGAGGCGGGCACGCGCCGGTCGTCGCAGTCCTCCTGGGCGGTGGCGGCAGCCGACGCCGGAACTGCAGCAGGCGCCTGGCGCGCCACAGTGCCGGCCGGGCAAAGATCGGTCACCAGTCCGGTGCCTGCGCATTCCCGGACTGCGGCAATTCCGGCAGCGAGGGCAGTTTTGGTGTCAAAGGGGCCCGAGACGGCCATGATGGTGCCGTCCGGTGCAAGGAGGCGGAATCTGAAAAAGGAATCGTGGTCAACAAACGCTTCGAACTTACCGGCCATAACAAATCCTTCCGTTCTGCGGGTCCGTATGCGGGGGCGCCATTGCCACCGGCCGGTCCGGGCGCATCACTGCCCCTTATTCCCGCGGGTCTGGTCGAACGATTGGTGATCGGGTCACCGGGTGTACCAACGAGTCTCTCCGGTAGGCCCGCAACCCCGCAAGACCCAGGGCGTTAACCCTGTGTAAATTGCTGTAATTTACCGGCCCAAGGCGGCGCGGCGGGCCACCTTTGAAGGTGACCCTCCCCGCTACGTCCCCGATCCCGCAAGCTCGTTTGGGCCCCTCGGTAGCGTGGGCCCACCCGTCAGTCGTTGATGAGGTCGTTCACCACAATGGTCTGGTCCCGGTCCGGGCCGACGCCGATGGCGGAGAACCGCGTACCGGAGAGCTTTTCGAGGGCCAGCACATAATTGCGGGCATTCTCCGGAAGGTCCGCCAGCGTGCGTGCCCCGGTGATGTCCTCGGTCCAGCCCTCGAAGTACTCGAAGATGGGCACTGCGTGGTGGAACTCGGTCTGCGTCATGGGCATCTCATCGTGGCGGACGCCGTCTACGTCGTACGCCACGCAGACGGGGATCTGCTCGATGCCGGTGAGCACGTCCAGCTTGGTGACGAAGTAGTCCGTGAAGCCGTTGACGCGGGAGGCGTGGCGGGCCAGGACGGCGTCGTACCAGCCGCAGCGGCGCGGCCTGCCGGTGTTGACGCCGAATTCGCCGCCGGTCTTCTGCAGGTACACACCCATCTCGTCGAACAGTTCAGTGGGGAACGGTCCTGCACCAACGCGGGTGGTGTATGCCTTGATGATGCCGATGGAGCGGGAAATGCGGGTGGGGCCAATGCCCGAGCCCACGGACGCACCGCCCGCGGTGGGGTTGGAGGAGGTCACGAACGGGTAGGTGCCGTGGTCCACGTCCAGGAACGTGGCCTGGCCGCCCTCCATGAGCACTACCTTGCCCTCGTCCAGGGCCGTGTTCAGGACCAGGGTGCTGTCGATGACCAGCGGGCGGAGCCGGTCGGCGAAGGAGAGGAAATACTCCACAATCTCCTCGACCAGCACGCCGCGGCGGTTGTAGATCTTGACCAGGAGTTCGTTCTTCTGCCGCAGCGAGCCTTCCACCTTCTGGCGGAGGATCGACTCGTCGAAGACGTCCTGGACGCGGATGCCCAGGCGGGCCACCTTGTCCATGTACGCGGGGCCGATACCGCGGCCCGTGGTCCCGATGGCGCGGCTGCCGAGGTAGCGCTCCGTCACCTTGTCCAGCACCTGGTGGTACGGCGCCACGAGGTGGGCGTTGGCGGAGACACGGAGCTTTGAGGTGTCGGCGCCGCGTGCCTGGAGGCCTTCGATCTCCTGGAAGAGTGCCTCGAGGTTCACTACGCAGCCGTTGCCGATGATGGGGACGGCGTTGGGGCTGAGGATGCCTGCCGGAAGCAGCTTGAGTTCGTATTTTTCACCGCCTACGACGACGGTGTGCCCGGCGTTGTTGCCGCCGTTTGGTTTGACGACGTAGTCAACGCGGCCGCCCAGCAGGTCGGTCGCCTTGCCTTTTCCTTCGTCGCCCCACTGGGCTCCTACGATCACAATTGCTGGCATGGGATCCTCCCCCATTCGTTCGGGCTGCCGGTCCGGCCACAACGTGGCGGGACTGTACAGCGCCGTTCATGAGAATGCCCCGAATCGACCGCCCTTCGCCGGCCGCAGGGCGGCACAGCGATGCAAGAGTTCCGGGGCTCTTACCACCCAAGTTTAGCCGATTGGCGGGTTTGTCCACCCGTTGGCCCGCCGCGGCCCTTCTTGCGGAGTAAAAGGCCTCCGGGAGCGGACGCGGCGGGCTGCCGGCGGCTGCTACTCGTCCTCGGCCTCCCCGGCGGGGCGGGAGGTCTGGGTGGCGAGGCTGTCCCAGAAGGAGGTGTCGGCGTCGGCAATTGACCCGTCAGCGATGGCGGCTGCCGTTGCGGTCAGCGTGGTGACCGTCTGCTTGATCAGGTACCCGTTGCTGCGCAGGCCCAGGGCATAGCCGTCAAGGTAGTGGTCGGACATGCCGCGCATCTCGAACAGCAGGGTGGCGATGCCGTATTCGACGGCGATGCCGTTGCGGCTGATGGTTTCTGCGCTGCCGCCCACATACTTGCCCAGGTGGCCCCAGCCGGTGGAGTCGACGTTGTGGAACACCACTGCGCCCAGCTGCTTGGACTTCTCCACAACAGCAGGATCGGCGTTGGGCGTGGTGGGGTACAGGATGGAGCCGGATACCAGCTCACCGTCGCGCTGGCTGCGGGTGCCCTGGTGGTGGAGGTCAATCATGTAATCGATCCGGTACTTGCGCATCACGTTGTTGTGCAGCGCCTGGGTTTCGGGCTGGACCTTGTCCACGTGGTCGCGGTTGAGGTCCACTTCTTCGGCGTTGTAGCGGGTCATGTTGCGGCCGCCCTTGGCCTGGTAGTCGTCCAGGGAGAAGTTCACGTCGCCCATGGCGCCGTCTGCGTTCAGCATGGGAACGATGAGGATGTTGACACCGTCCAGGATGTCCCCCGACTTTGCGGTGCCGAGGTGCTTGACGAACTCAAGGGCGCCTTCGGTGGTTAGCTGTTCGTTGCCGTGCTGCTGTGTCAGGTACAGGATGGTGGGCTTGGCCGGATCCGAGATGTACTTGACCAGGTGGATGTCGCGGCCCTTCACCGTCTGCCCGATGACCTCCAGTTCCATGGCCGCCTGGCGCGCGTCCTGGTCTTTGAGGAATGACACCATCTGGTCGTAGGTGGCCAGCTTCGAGGTGGTGATCTGGCCGTTGCCGTCATAGTTGGGGCCTTCGCCCACGGCTATCGCCGGTACCGGCGCGGTCACTGCTGCCAGAGCCAGGGCTCCGGAAACGGCCAGGGTCCTGAAAGTTGCCAGGGTTTTTCTCACGGTGCGTTACCTCTTTCGAGTGCATTTGGGTGCGTCCAGGCCGCCATGTCCCCCATGGCGGCCTGTGACAAGAGCCAACCAAGCTGGACGAAAGCTGTCAATGGATATAACAGGTTCCGACATGCAGTTATTACGATCCGGAACATACGCCGAAACCGCGCGGAGCATCACTTTTCCCGTGGCCCTGCACCGGCGTTTCGTTTCCCGGGGCTTGCTAAACTGGGAAAGGCCGACCCGGAATCGGCCCACCCCATTTCAACCACCTCGAATGTGTTGCGCCACCGTGCGCCCATTTTTCGCGGTGGCAGCAACACCAATCCCCGCAGGAGACCCAGCACTACATGACCGCACTGGCACCCGAATCCTTCCATGAGCAGCTTCTGAGCCGCCGCTACGAACCCAATGTTGCCGCCGTCAACGAGCTGTGCGATTCCCTGCAGGAGGCAAAGCCCGGCACAACAGTGCCCTACGTCGACCCCATGCACGACGTCGAGGAATGCCGTATCATCAGCCTCTACTCGAACATTGGCGAGGCCGACAAATCCGGTTTCATCACCTCCGGGGACGCTGACGCCGCCACCCGGATGCTCGGCATCCAGTGGAAGCTGGGCCTTCGCCCGGAGTACGTGATGCCGTGGAACGTCCACCCGTGGCACATCCCTGGCGAGCCGAACGGGAAGTTCACCCCGGACCAGATAGCCGCCGGCCTGAAGCCACTGCTGAAGTTCCTGGCCGTGGTGCCCCGCGCTTCTGTGATCGTGGCTCACGGCACGGAGGCCAACCGCCTGGCCAACCTGCTGCTGAAGACCGAAGTCCCGCTGCTCTGGCGCCGCGGCCTGAAGACCTACAAGGTGCGCTCCCTCAGCGGCCGCGCCTTCGCCGGTTCACCCGCCCGCCAGGAGGAATACCTCGAAGCCATGCGCGTGGCCTACGCCGACGCCATGGCCCGCACGGGCCTGCAAAAGGCCTAACCAGCCCGTTGAGGTTGCTGTTTTCCGGTGATTGAGCTTGTCGAAATCAGGTTTCGACAAGCTCAACCACCGCTGACGACGACGGCCGGTCACCTTTTCGAAAAGGTGACCGGCCGTCGTCGTTCTTTTAACCCAACGCGGGGTCACTTCCCGCCCAATCCGGTAGCCGGAGAGGGCGGAAAGTGACCCCGCGTTAGTCTTGCTACTTGGCTTCGATGGCTGATTTCGCCGTGGGATCGGAGTCGTTCAGGAACTTCTCGATCCGCTCCGGCTCCTCGGCCTCACCGATGGCCGATGCTGCGCGGCCCAGCGAATACAGCGCCCGCAGGAAGCCTCGGTTGGGCTCGTGCTCCCAAGGGATGGGGCCCACGCCGCGCCAGCCGTTGCGGCGCAGCGAGTCCAGTCCGCGGTGGTAACCCACCCGGGAGTACGCATAGGAATCGATGGTGCGCCCCTCGGCCCAGGCCTCTTCCGCGAGCAGTGCCCACAGCAGTGAGGACGTTGGGTGCTGGGCCACGAGGTCCAAGGGCTCCTGGCCGGCGTCCAGCTGCTGGTTGACCTCGGTCTCGGCAGGCAGGAGCGTGGGCTCGGGACCCATGAGGTTCCGGCGGAACTCGTCGGACATTCCTAGAAGGTCTTTCCGGCCGAGCCGAGCTGCTTGGTGGCCTCCACCACGCGGGCTGCCAGGCCGGCTTCAGCCGATGCGCCCCAGACACGGGGATCGTAGGTCTTCTTGTTGCCCACTTCGCCGTCCACCTTCAGGACGCCGTCGTAGTTGCGGAACATGTGGTCCGCCACCGGACGCGTGTAGGCGTACTGGGTGTCGGTGTCGATGTTCATCTTGATGGTGCCGTAGGAGACAGCGTCCGCGATTTCCTGGTCCGAGGAGCCGGAGCCGCCGTGGAACACGAGGTCGAACGGGCTGTCCTTGCCGATCTTGGCGCCAACCTGTGCCTGGATGTCCTTGAGGATCTCCGGGCGCAGCTTCACGCCGCCGGGCTTGTACACGCCGTGGACGTTGCCGAAGGTCAGCGCGGTGATGTAACGGCCGTTCTCGCCGGAGCCCAGCGCTTCAATGGTGGCCAGTGCATCTTCGACCGTGGTGTAAAGCTTTTCGTTGATCTCGTTCTCCACACCGTCCTCTTCGCCGCCCACGGTGCCGATTTCGACCTCGAGGATCATCTTGGCGGCAGCGGTGCGCTCGAGCAGCTCGCGGGCAATGCGCAGGTTCTCCTGCAGGGTCTCTGCGGAACCGTCCCACATGTGGGAGTTGAAGAGCGGGTTGCGGCCGGCCTTGACCTCAGCCTCGGATGCTGCCAGCAGCGGCAGGACGAAGCCGTCCAGCTTGTCCTTGGGGCAGTGGTCGGTGTGCAGGGCGATGTTGACGTTGTAGTTCTTGGCAACCTCGCGGGCGAATGCCGCGAAGCCCAGCGAACCGGCAACCATGTCCTTGGTGGAGGCGCCGGACCAGTAAGCCGCACCGCCGGTGGAGACCTGGACGATGCCGTCGGACTCAGCTTCAGCGAAGCCGCGCAGGGCTGCGTTCAACGTCTGCGAGGAGGTCACGTTCACGGCGGGGAATGCGAAGCCGCCCGCCTTTGCGCGGTCGATCATCTCGGAGTAGATCTCTGGGGTTGCAATGGGCATGCTGACTCCTATGCTGAGGTTCGTCTGTGGGCTGGTAACCCTGGAGTACCGCTTACGGCTAGCACCATCCTAGTCATTTCCGCCCCGGGTGTGCTGTGGGTTACGCAGCCCCCCCACCTCCCATGCCCCCAGCCGAGTTGGCACTTAACGGCAATCGCGGGGCCCGCCATTGCCG